>JBELMP010000056.1:0-13985 GCA_042095695.1 Maricaulis sp.
GCGGCCGAGGATCTGGGCGATGAGGGCTTCGACCGGGTCTACGGTTTTGGTCTTATCCGCCTCCCCGAATAGACCCGGTCACCCGATTGGGCGCTTATTCCTGCAGAATGGGCCGCGTCGACAGGATAATATCATCAATCACGATCTGCCCGTCATTGCCGGGCTGAAGTGTCAACGCCCCACCACCGTAGAAGACCGAAAACCGGAGCTGGTCGATGGCAAGATTGGCGGTATCTCGAAAGTTCAACCCCTCCTGTCTCAATGCCAATTCGCCGTTGAAACTGGCTTCGATCAGACCATCGGCCTGTCCCGGTGTATTCATCAAAACCCGATGTTCCACCGTGTACCATATGCCCGCTTCGAACCGGCGCTGACCCGCAATACCGTCATCCCATAGAAGAATATCACCGGTTTGGGCCGACTGATCCGGATGCTCCAATCGCTGAGCCACCTCCCCACCCGAGGTCCAGACCAGGTTTGCCGACCATCGATCAAACCCGTTTGGAAAACCGCTATCAGTGCCACCGGCTAGTCCAGGCAGAGAACCGCCTGCAAGGAAATCAAAGCCAGGGCTGAAGCGCAGTCGATAGGAGAGGTAGAACTCGTCCACCGTCGCCGGGAAATTTGTGACCCACTCCACGCCACTGTCATCAGCGCCAAGCCCCGGCGCCTCAAGGTTGATCGCGAGCGCCCGTCCCTCGAATGCATCCTGACCGTCAATGATTGCTGCCCGCCCTTCGGCTACACCGCGCACCCCGACCGGATTGGCAAACAATGTGTCCAGCGTGCTCTCGGAGATTATTCCAAGCGGGGCAGTATCAAAGTTCTGCCCATAGCTGTCAGTGGCTTGTTCTTCAGCTGGAACCGTCCTGACCTCATACACTGGAGCGCCGTCGTAGAGATGCGCCTCCACAAAATCCAGGCTCAGCTCGAGGAAGGTTTTTCCATCGACCCCATTAGTGGTCACCCCGTTTGCCCCGAAGCCATGCCGCGCACCCTCAACCGTATAGAAGGTATAGGGAATGCCGTTGGCCTCAGCCTCGGCCTGCAAATCGAGTGCCTCCGAATACAGCACTGTCTCGTCCAGCGAACCGTGGAGAATGAATAGGGGCGACTCACCGCTCTGCATGGCGCCCTCGACCATCTGGCTGCCCCAATAATCGACAAGGACTGTCTGACCGACCGGATCGAGGCCCGCATCGTCAATGGCATATCCAAGCAAGAGACTGGTATTGGCTCCGGCAGAACTGCCCCATAACGCGAAGCGATCCGGATCCAGACACAGATCGTCGGCATTCGCCTGCGCCCATTGAACAGCGCTGCGGGCATCTTCAACCGCGCTCACAATCGTGTCGAGCAGCTGTAACTCATCCGCCGTGGGATTGGTGAGCTCCGGTCGACCGGCGAGGATCATGGCCGCAAGCTGATCAAACTCGGGACTGGGCTCGGGATCATCATCGAAAAGCCTGTAGGTGATTGCTATTCCGACGATGTTGCGCTCAGCGAGGCCTTCGCCGATATCGCGCCAAACGCCGGTCGACTTGTTTCCTGAGGTGAAGCCTCCGCCGTGCGTCATTATCGTAAAGGGTCGCGGTGCGTCGCACACCTCGCCGGATTGATAGACATCGAGAAGCAGATCTCGCGTTCGATTTCCGCCATCAACCAGAGCCGAGGAAAACACCACATCGGTCTGACTAAGTGGCGTAAAACTCGGCGGTGGTGCCGGCGGTTCCGGTTGCGGTGCAACGGGCGGGCTCGCCGTATCCGTGCCACCCCCGGAAGATCCACCACCACAGCCTGAAAGACCGACCAGCATGGCCAGAGCCACGCTCACAAATACACTCGATTTCATATTCCCCCCCGGGATGTTTATAGCGCTGGCCAAGGACAGCGCCGGACGTCCTCGCTGCGCTTCAACGTCATGAATAAAGATATTCCGTCGCGTGAAGCGACATTCGGGGATAATTAACGGGTGGGCTGGCGGAACTTCAGGAGACCGGGATGATGCGCATGACAAATCTGGCCGTGGTGATGCTGGTGCTCTTATTAGGTCCTGAGTTGGCCGACGCCCAGAAGCGAATTGTGCTCTCCTATGATGATGCGCCAATGAGCGATGCCGGCCTCTATACCGGTGAGGCCCGGACGCAGGCGCTGATAGATGCGCTCGATCGCGCCCAGGCCGGGCCGGTTGTCTTCTTTGCAACGACGCGAGGCGTGGCGTCTGCTGGATCCGGAGGCTTACGCCTGCAAGCCTATGCGGAGGCCGGACATCTGCTTGCCAATCACACACACACCCATCCCTGGGCTCACGAAACAGAGCTTGAATCCTATCTGGCCGATATCGACCAAGCCGCGGAAATCCTGTCAGGCTTTCCCAATACGCGCCCCTGGTTCCGCTTTCCCTTTCTCGACGAGGGACGTCGTCCCGATCATATCGCGGCTCTTTCCGCCGGTCTTCAGGCGCGCGGGCTGAGCAATGGCTATGTGACCGTCGACACTTATGACTGGCACATGGAAAGCCGGTTTCAGCAGGCGCTGAACGCCGGGCAAGAGATCGATTATGATGCCCTCGGTAGGCTCTATGTGCGTCTCTCGGTCGAGGCCGCAGAACATTACGAGGCGATCGCCCGGGAGACCCTCGGCCATTCGCCCGTGCATGTTTTGCTCCTGCATGAGAATGATCTTGCCGCCCGCTTCGCCGAAGCATTGGTGCAGGGTCTGCGTGACACGGGCTGGGAGATCGTACACCCAGATCAGGCCTATACGTCCCCGCTTCCCGAACCGCGAACCGGGCTTACGGGTCAGGGTAGAATTGCCGCCCTGGCCATTGATCAAGGCTATCGCGTGGAAGAGACGCAGCATTGGAGTATTTCCGCTGCGGCGATCGATGCCGCGCTTGCACAGAGCGGTGCCCTTGCCGCCGAGGCCGAACCTGCCGGCAGCAGCGATTAGCGGAGTGTTGGGCCATGGAGATTATTCAATGCCCCGCGGATGACCCGAACCTGCTAGCCCTGATCGCCGCTCATGCCGCCTTTTGCGCAGCGCATACGCCAGGTGGGAGCGGGCACGCACTGAACGCCAAGCCTGCCGATCTGGCAGGGATCCGCTACTGGTTGGCCGTGGACGCGGACAGGGCGCTGGGCTGTCTGGGACTGAAAGACCTCGCGCCCCAAATCGGTGAGCTCAAAAGCCTGCATGTCAGGCACGGGGCGCGTGGTCATGGCGTGGGCGCGGCCCTAGTCAAGCATGTAATCGAGCATGCCCGCGCGACCTCGGTCAAGCAACTGGTTCTGGAAACCGGTCAGTCGGACGCTTTCGCCCCGTCTAGGCGGCTATATGCGCGATTGGGCTTTTCGCCCTGCCCGGCCTTTGGCGATTATACGTCTGATCCATTCAGCTATTGCATGGCACAAGAGATCTGATCGCGGATCAATAGGTCTGCCCTACAAGCCAGCCCGGTGGCGCGCCCCGCCCTTTGGCTTATGCATTCCGGTAGGGTTGGTGGGTACACGGCCGGACGGACAGGACGGCTTTTAAGGATCGAGATGTGATAAAGGGTATCGGGACGATCGCCCAGCGTATTGAATACGATCATTGATCGTCGCCGGGACAAAGCCATCAAAGTATGGCGACCCGGCGATAAGGGGGGAAAGATATGAAGAACCAGTCACGGTCCATCATCATGCTTGCAAGCATGATATCGCTCGGGGGATTCCTTTTCGGATTCGACGCTGCGATCATCTCAAGCGTCGGCGGGCTGGTCGTGCGCGAATTCGGTCTGAGCGATCTTGAATTTGGGGTGCTGGTCGGCGCACCGTCCTTGGCCGCTATCGGTGCAGGGCTTGCCGTCGGTCCGCTCAGCGACATTCTGGGACGGCGGCGCATGTTGCTCATCGTCGCTGTCTTGTACGCGACCTCGGCGGCGCTATCGGCCTGGGCTCCCGATTTCCAGACACTGGTCTGGGCGCGCGCACTTGGCGGGTTTGCCTTTGCCTCGCTGGTTCTGGCGCCACTCTATATTGCCGAGATCGCCCCCAGCGCGGATCGCGGTCGCCTGGTCTCGATCAATCAACTTAATATCGTGATCGGCTTCGCTGTCGCCTATTTCGCCGGGTATTACATTCTCCTCGCCGGCCAGTCGGGCCACCCGCTCGCAACCACGCTGGGACTGGATGAATACACCTGGCGCTGGATGCTCGGCGTGGAGCTTATCCCCGCAGCCCTCTTCTTTCTGGCGCTGCTGCCAGCCCCGGAGAGCCCGCGCTGGTTGATGAATAATGGCAAGGAGGACGAGGCTCGCCGGGTCATCGCAAGCTATCACCCGCCCGAACGCGCCGAGGCGGAAGTCGAGGAAATCCGGTCAAGCATTGCGCAATCGAAATCGCGCGACAGGACACCGTTTCATATTCTGTTCCATCCAACCGTCCTGCGCCTGCTCGGCATCGGACTGATCGTCGCCATCGCCCAGCAGATCACCGGCATCAATGCGGTCTTCTTCTACGCCCAGACCATTTTCGAACTTGCTGGCGCCGGCACCAATGCCGCCTTTGCCCAGGCGACCACGGTCGGACTGGTCAATGTAGCCTTCACGGTCCTGGCCATGCTGCTGATCGATCGCGTCGGCCGCAAACCCCTGCTGATCGCCGGACTGGCTGGTGTTTTCCTTTCGCTGAGCGTTGCCGGATACGGGTTTCAGCAGGCGGAATTCACGTTGACCCAAAGCAATACCGCCACGCTTTCAGAAGAGGTCGACCGCGACGCCCTGGCGCCGATGATGGACGTAACCTATGAGACCGATGTCGATTTTCGTCAGGCACTGAACACCCATCTTGGCGAGGACGCGGCCCGGATCCATCGTCCGGCCCTTACCAATGCGGCGATCAATATCAATGCAACCATCGTCCTGGCGGGGATATTGGGCTTTGTCGCCTCGTTCGCATTCTCGCTGGGCCCGGTCATGTGGGTCCTGCTGTCCGAGATCTTCCCCAACCGGATACGCGGACTTGCCATGTCCGCGGTCACTTTTGTGAATGCCGGGGTCAGCTCGGGGGTTCAAGTGGCGTTTCCGGTGCAAGTCGCAGAACTCGGGGCAGCCTTTACATTCTACACCTATGCCGCATTCGGCCTGGTCTTCCTGGTGCTCGTCGCCCGCTTCCTGCCCGAGACGAAACAGATGACACTTGAAGAACTGGAAGCGGAGCGCGGCTCATGAAAACTGTAAACTGGGGTATCGTCGGACCCGGTCGGATCGCCCATCAATTCGCCCGCGATCTTGCATTTGCCCCCAGTGCCAGACTAACCGCTGTCGCCGCCCGCTCCGGCGCCAGGGCAAAAGCCTTTTCCGAACAGTATGGAGTCCGGTCCGCTTATGAGGGCTATCAACCCCTGTTCGAGGATGATGATGTCGACGCCGTTTACATCGCGACGCCGCATTCGCACCACCTTGATCAGATGCAGGCCGCACTCCGAGCCGGAAAGGCTGTCCTGTGCGAGAAACCGCTTGTGCTGACCGTCGCTGAAACAGAGGAAGTGATCGACACAGCCAACGAGACTGGCGGTTATGTGATGGAGGCCATGTGGACATGGTTCCTGCCCGCTATCCAGCAGGCACAGCGCTGGGTGGATGAGGGCCGGATCGGACGCCTCATCCAGCTGAAAGCCGATTTCGGATATCCTATCCCCTATGCAGCTGACCGCCGGGAATGGGATGCCGCCTTGGGCGGAGGCTGTCTGTTGGAAATGGGGATTTATCCGGTCGCCCTGAATTGGCTGTTCCGGCGTAAGGAAGCGGATCGAATTTGTGTGGCCGTCGAGCATGCGCCGAATGGCACCGAAGCGGATCTCACCGTGCAGATGGATTACGGAGACAGCCGTTCCACGCTTGGAACC
Source organism: Maricaulis sp. (assembly GCA_042095695.1). Taxonomy (GTDB): domain Bacteria; phylum Pseudomonadota; class Alphaproteobacteria; order Caulobacterales; family Maricaulaceae; genus Maricaulis. Next base: position 5,890 of record JBELMP010000056.1, read on the forward strand.
AGTTTCCGCGCAAGATTGCCGAACTGGGCCTATATCATCGGCACTGATGGGTTTATCGCCATACCCGATTTCTGGCGTGCGCCAGAGGCCCAGCTCTGGCAGTTGGACACATGTGTCGACCGGTTTGAAGATGACCGCCCCGGCGGCGGGTTCGAATTCGAGATCGAGGCGGCCTCGCGCGATATTCTTGCTGGCCGCAAACAGTCCGAGATTGTCGGGCTGGACGACAGCCTTGCCTTTCAGCGAGAGATGGCCGCGATCAAGGCTCTATTTTCCGCCTAAACGCGCTCGGCAATGACTTCGCTGGTTGAAAACCTGTAGCGCATATTTCGATAGACGCAGATATCGGTGATGCCCTCTGGCGTACCCGTCGGTGCGGATCGGAAATTGGTCGAAGACCGGCGGCCTCCCGTGCTGGGCAGGACACGATGCCATGCATGCCCATGCAGCAGAACCAGATCTCCCCGACCGGGCGCGTAGACTACTTGCCCATCGAAGGCACCCATCGGATCACCGGGCGGTATTTCGCCTCTGAGATGGGATCCCGGTACAACAGCCAACTGCCCCCCCTGTGCCGCCGTGATCTCCCGCGTATAAACGAGACGATTAAGATTGTGCTCAGCGACATTCTCGGGCGGACAATCCTGATGCCATGACTGACCGTTTGAGCCCTGTTTGGAAAACATGACCATGCAATACTGGCGGCCCCAGCCCTCCCCCAGGATGGCGCGGGTCAATCCCTCCAGGCGATGATCATTTTCGACGGCGTCAAAATCCGGGATACCATCTTGCTGCGGAAACCACGGCACCACGTCCACGCGGGACTTCTCGAGGAATTCATCGCTATGTTCATAGGCGGGATCCGTTCCGAAATGGTTTTGAATAAGAGAGTCCAGATGGTCCATGAGTTCAGGGGCGAAAAAACCGGGCAGGATCAAGAACCCCTTCTTCCAGAACGCGTCAGCCAGTGCTGTATAATCCATCGAGCTAACCATCAGCGGCCCTTGGGTGGCGCTGTTGAATCACGCTGGACGATCGTGCAATCGAGCAGCCACCGGTTTTTATCTCCCGGCTGCGCTTCCTCATTGTCTGTCAGCTTGCGGATGAGCATTCCAACAGCAGCCTCGGCCATTTTAGCAATCGGTTGGCGGACCGTTGTCAAAGGCGGCCAGGTGGTGGCAGCGATTGCGGTATCATCAAAGCCGACCACGCTCAGATCGGTTGGGATTTCCAGGTCATACTTGCGGGCGATCGCCATGGTCGCCGCCGCCATGTCATCATTCGATGCAAAGATCGCGGTCGGTCGATCAGACAGCTGAAGCAGGGTCTCGGCGGCGTCCAGCCCGGACTGGAAATCGAAATAGCCCTGGCTGACATAGTCCGGCAGAACGTCCAGCCCTTGTTCTTGCATCGCAGCCAGATACCCCTCGAACCGGTCCCGGCTCGCCCCCTGATTGGGATGGCCCTTTATGAAGCCAATTTTCTTATGTCCCATATTCGCAAGATCACGGGTCATGCGGTAGGCAGCATCATAGTCATTAATCCCGACCGAGGGCGATCGCTCGTCGTCCGAACCGGGAGAGATACGGATATAGGGAACGTTCAGCTTCTCTACCGCCGCGATGACGGCATCGTCGTCACTCACCGGCGGGAGTATGATTACCCCGTCGACATTGGCGTGGGCGAGTACCTCTTCGACACGACCATTCCACCCTTCAAGATCGGGTCCGCAATTTTCCAACACCATGTGGAAGCGGTCGACGCGGCAGCGGCGCACCGCGCCATCCAGGAACTCACTGACATAGCCGGCCGACGGGTTGTCATAGAGCAGTCCGATAAAGAAAGATTTCGCCTTCGCCAAACTCCGCGCGGAAAAATTGGGGCGGTAGTTGAGGGCTTTGACAGACTCCAAAACTTTCGCCCGCATGGCCGGCCTGACCGCGGACTCATTATTGAGCACGCGTGAGACCGTCATGGGTGAAACACCCGCGTGCTCGGCAACATCCTTTGCCGTCACTCCTGTTTGCCAGCGTGCGCGCGTCTTTGCCATTCCTACCTGCCCGTGTCGCTACCCTGTTGATTCAAAAGTCTATCCCATTTCCCCGACTTCATCCCGGCAAATCCGCCAGGGTCTCGCCAGTCCGACGGCGTGACGCCCCGGATCTTGTTCGGCCAGCACGCTTCAATTGTCCTGCAGATCGTTCAGCGCGTCGCGCCAGCGTCCTGCCAGCGTCTCGGTCACCTCGAGCCGGCTGTCGCCCCAATAGCCGCCCTCATAAGGAGCGTCCCACAAATCCTGCTCATCCCATCGCACATTGATATAGGCCAGCGCCCGTACGGTATCCGCCTCCGCTTCCAGGAAATCGAACAAGGGCTGGAACCAGAGCTGCCAGATCTCGTCTTCAGTGAGCGAGACTTGATCCTGCCCGGCCGGCCCGTCCCAGACCGGAGAGAGGTTTGCGCGGGTCCGGTATTGCAGGTCAAACCCCTGCGGCGCCGCCTCGGCAATCATCACCGGCTTTCCTCGTTCGCGAGAGAACTCAACCATCTCCTGGATCAGCGAGCGCGCTGATACCGCCGACATCCCGTCGGCTAGCGCCGCTTGCTGCCGGTCGTCCGGCGGCAGAAACCAGGAGATCCCGGTCCAGTCGACATAGTCATCGCCGGGATACCACGCGCCCAGCGCCTCGTGTCGGCCGTCAATCACATCATCAATCGGAGAGGTTGCGCTCTGCCAGACGAACTGAACCTTGTCTGCACCAGCAGCCTTGATCCGGTCCACAATCCGGCGATAGGCCGCGATGAATCGCGCACCGTCCTCATATCCCGGATTCCACACGCCATCGAATTCATAACCGACCCGCAAATAGACCGTCCGGTCAATCATCACCAGAAACCGGGCGAGATGGTCGATATTGCGGTCGAGTTCGCCTGCCACCAGCCTGTCGATCAACCCGTCATTCGCATAATCGGCAAAGTTCAGACCGATCGCGATCGCATCAGTCCCGAATTCTTCCACCGCCTTCCAGGCGCTGGTTGGTCCGCCACCCCAATCGGTTTCCACCGGGACAGGATGCAAGGTTTCATCGACGCCCAACCCGCCATAATCAGCCTCGGGGTTCAGAAGATTCATCAAGCTCAGATAGACTGTCACGCCATGCGGTTCCGGCAGATCCGCCGCGAAATAACCCCGCAGGGCTGACAGGTCTTGCCCAATTATTAGCCGGAAAGGTTCGGTGGCTGGCTGTTCGGTCGACTGCTGCGCATTGCAACTGGCGAGCCCGATCACAAAAGCGCCCGCCGCAAGTTTCAAAAGAGACCAAACCCTCATAAATCTGCTCCTCTGGAAATCTGGCCACCCAGATCTGGCTCGTACAAATTATGTCCTGCGCCCGCGGGCATACCCATTCCCGATAATCCCTCGCAGCTAACGCTATGTGCAGGCGCTGTCAGCCCGTCTCCCGGTAGTGAAAGGTGAAGAAATCGGCATGCTTGCGCTGGCCGGAGAGGTCCTGACAGGCCATGCCGATAAAGGCACCGGTGAAGTTGGCCCCCTCACCCTTGCCGGCCTCATCGGAGAGCAGGCTCGCGTCCAGGACCGGGCCGATCCTGGTCCACTCCGATTGCGCCAAGCGATAGCGGAATTGAAGCTCAGCCGCCCGCACATCAACGCCCAATTCGATACGCCCCGTTCCAGGCAGGGCATGCTCATCAAATGCAAGCGGACAGCTTGTGTGCAGATCCAGCCGACCGAGACAGGACATCAATCCGAGATGCCTGTTCCCGCCATCATTCCGCGAGACATACAGATAGTGGAATTTATGGGCGTTATAATAGGCGACCAGCCCCGCCATTTGCTGGTAATCCTCCGGATCAAACTCCAGAACAGTCTCGGCCGAGTAGTTAAAATGGGTCTGCCGACGCGCCACCAGAGACTGCTCGAACGTGCTTCCAATCGAGTCCCGACCGATCAGTCGCAATGCGTCCTCTCGCGCCGTGAGTGAGAAGATCCCGGCCGGTTCCGGCGTCCGGAGCCATTGAAAGTCCTGTGGCAGGTCTTCGCCGTGAAACTCATAAAGATCGTCGGCCAGCACAGCCGGACCGGCGCGATAGACTTCCGGCTTGTCGACCAGCCGTAACCAGCCATCCTCGGACCACTGCACCTCATGCAAGGCGGTTTCGCGACCCATCGGGCTGCGGCGCTGATCGCGTGAGATCGGGCGCGATGCCAGGTGGGCAATGTATGCGCGCCCGTCCGGCGTCTCGACAAGTGATCCATGCCCGCAGCGTTGCAGATCATAGTCTGGATGATCCTTGGCGGTGATGACATGGCCGGACGGGTCGGTGACATAAGGGCCCCGGATATCGTCGGCACGCGCCAGGGTCACTGCGTGCGCATATCCGGTACCACCTTCAGCCACCATCAAATAGTAGCGCCCATGACGTTTGTAGATGTGCGGGCCCTCGGTGAGACCAAGATCCGATCCGGGATAGACCAGCTTGCGCGGACCGATGAGTTTCCGGTCTGCGACACTGTATTCCTGCAGCATTATGCCCTGAAAATAGGTCCGGTCCGGACGATGATCCCAGACCATATTGGTCAGCCATTTTCGACCGTCATCATCGTGAAACAGGCTGGGGTCAAATCCCGAAGCATTGAGATAGACAGGATCGCTCCATTCACCGTCTACGGTCTCGCAACAGGTCAGAAAGTTAGGCGTATCCTTGAAGTCGCCGTCAAAGCGCGTGACCATCGTGTAGCAGAGCCAGAATTGCCCATCCGCATAGCTCAGACAGGGCGCCCAGACACCGCAGGAATCCGGCACGCCCCGCATGTCGAGCAGCCGGGCATGATTGAGCGGCCGCGCCACCAGCGACCATGATTTCAAATCCGTTGACTTGAATATCTGCACGCCCGGAAACCATTCGAAGGTGGATGTCGCGATGAAATACGCATCGCCAACACGCAGAATAGAAGGGTCGGGGTTGAAGCCCGGCAAAATCGGATTGGATATCACAATGTTTGCTCCAATCTTGTCGCGGCCGCCGACGGTGACCCATAGTTCTGCCCCACCATGCCAGGCGGGCAGATCCGAAATTCGACCAACACATTGATACCGCTACCAATTGTCTCCGCAGAAGACAAGACTACTCGGCCCGGATGCCGGTTCTGCCCATTTACAGGCCCACTTTGATAGCGCTATCAATACCATCCGCATTGGGGCGAGCTCGATATTCGTGGTCGCGGAAAGGAATGGGGTCGAATGTATCTGGGGATTGATATCGGAACATCGGGCGTCAAGGCCATGCTGATCAATGATGACAACGCCATCATTGACCAATCCATGGCCGCACTGTCCGTATCCCGCCCGCGCCCGCTCTGGTCCGAGCAATCCCCGCGCGACTGGTGGGCCGCGACGAATACCGCCGTCTCCCAGCTCAGCGCCTCAGATCGACGCAAGGTCAAAGCCATTGGACTGTCAGGTCAGATGCATGGCGCGACCCTGCTCGACCGGCATGATGCCCCCTTACGCCCGGCGATCCTATGGAATGACGGTCGCAGTGCCACTGAATGTGAATTGCTCAAGGCGGCCTGCCCGGAAATCGAGACGATTACCGGCAATCTGGTCATGCCCGGCTTCACCGCACCGAAACTGGTCTGGCTGAGAGAAAATGAGCCGGACCTGTTCGACCAGGTCAAAACCATCCTTCTGCCCAAGGATTATGTTCGTCTGCGCATGACCGGCGAGAAAGCCTCGGACATGTCGGACAGCGCCGGCACCTCCTGGCTGGATGTTGCTGGGCGTTGCTGGTCCGGCGCGGCCCTGGACGCTTGCGGTCTCGATGAGACGGCGATGCCGACGCTCTATGAGGGTCCGGAAATCACTGGCCAGCTGCGCAGCGAGCTGGCCGAGGCCTGGGGCATGGACCGGGTTGGCGTTGTCGCAGGCGGCGGGGACAATGCCGCCGGCGCCGTCGGCGTGGGCGTTGTCAATGAGGGCGAGGCCCTGCTCTCCCTGGGCACGTCGGGTGTTATCTTCGTGGCCGGGGCCCGGTTCCGGCCGAACCAGGGCCGTGCCGTTCATGCCTTTTGCCACGCCCTGCCAGAACGATGGCACCAGATGACGGTGATGCTGAGCGCGGCCAGCTGTCTGGACTGGGCGGCCCGATTGACCGGAAGTGCCGACGCGGCAAGCCTGGTACAGGCTGCGCAGGCCCGTGAAAGCCTGGGCGGATCTGAGATCTTCCTCCCCTATCTCTCCGGTGAGCGGACACCGCACAATAACCCGCATGCCCGTGGCCTGCTGTTCGGCCTTGATCATGACAGCGATGCCAGTGCCGTCGGGCAGGCCGTGCTCGAAGGCGTTGCCTACGCCTTTGCCGACGGGCTCGAGGCGATGCTCGATGGCGGTGCCGATGTCAGCGCCCTGTCCGTCATTGGTGGTGGCTCGCGATCACGCTATTGGGGCCGGATCCTCGCGGCCGCACTCGGTCGTCCGATGCTGTTCCGGGATGGCGCCGAGAACGGGCCGGCCTTCGGCGCAGCCAAGCTCGCCCGGCTGGGCCATAGCGGCGACAGGGTCGATACCGTCCTTGCCCCCCCGCCGGTGACCGAAGTTATCGAGCCGGTCGCGGCGGATCAGGATGTGCTGCGGCCCAAGCGCGCGCGCTTCGCACAGCTCTACCGGGATGTGGCAGAGCATTTCCAAGCCTAGTCATCGTCGCGGCGGAACCGCTTTGAGTGAGGAGTTTGCAATGACTGACCTGAACCGCCGAACCCTCCTGGGAGCAGGCGCAGCCTCGCTCCTGGCGACGTCCTGCGCCGTGCCCGGCCGGGGTGATGTCACTGACCAGGATTATTACCGCCCGCTCAAAGCGCTTGCTGCGGACAAAGGCATCCGCTTTGGCTCGGCCATGGCAGCATATCAGATCGATGATCCGCAATACGCATCCATCATGCGCCGCGAATGCGCGGTCATGGTGTCTGAGAATGCCCACAAAATGTACGCGATCCAGCCGGAGCGCGATGTGTGGAACTGGGAGGCGGCCGACCGCCTTGTGGCTTTTGCAAACGCCAATGACATTCGCATGCGCGGTCATGCACTCGTCTGGCATCACCCGCGCTGGATGCCGGACTGGGTCAATAATGCGCTATTCTCCCCGGCACAGGCGGAACAGGTCCTCGGGCGATACATTGACCGCGTCGCCGCGCGGCATCGTTCCAGCATCTATTCCTGGGATGTGGTGAATGAAAGCGTCGACGATCATGACGGAAGCCCCCGCGAGACAAGCTTTTCAAGAGCCATGGGCGGAACCATCGAGACCCTCGATTTCTGCTTCCGGCGAGCGCGGGAAGCGGCACCGGACTGCGAGCTTGCCTATAATGACTATATGAGCTGGGAGCGAACGAGCGCGCGCCATCGGGACGGTGTCTTGCGCCTGGTCGAGGCCCTGCTTGAAAGAGGCACGCCGATCGACGCAATCGGCCTGCAAAGCCACTCCAATTATGAGATGCCGACGCAGTATGACCGTCATCGCGAACGGGAGTGGGTCGCCTTCCTGGACGCCCTCAAAGACCTGGGCATTACCCGTTTCTATCTGACCGAGTTCGATGTGAATGACACGCGCATGGGTGCCGATATCACCACCCGCGATCACGCCATGGCCAGCTATACAAGAGACTATCTCGATCTGATGTTCTCCTACCGCGAGACCAAGGACCTCCTGGTCTGGGGCATGGTCGATCATATGAGCTGGTTGCAGACCTTTTTGCCACGCCAGGACGGCGTGGAAAAACGCCCCACCCTGTTTGACAGCGCCTATCAGCCCAAGCCGGCCTATTTCGCAGTCGCCGAGGCCCTGCGTAACGCCCCGCCTCGGGATTAAGGTCGAGCCTTGCTGGTCCGGGGCTGGCCGCACCGCAGCATGACACCCGAGATAACCGGATATAGGATTGCATCTGCAAAACCTGTTCGGGGGGACACACTATGGCAGACACATCTCACGCTGGCGCTTCTGCGAGCATTCATCAGCCCGGCAATCGCTATTTGAACCGCGCGCTGCTGAGCCTGATTATTATCGCCATAATCAGCTTC
>JBELMP010000057.1:0-13975 GCA_042095695.1 Maricaulis sp.
ATTCCTGAGCGAGATGGAGGATGCCGACATGACCGAAGTGGCGGCCGATTTCCAGCTGGCCCAGACCGCGCTTGAAGTCTCAGCCAGCACATTCTCGACATTGAGCGAAGTCTCGCTCCTGCCTTATCTGAGGTAGGCAAGCGGTCCCTCCGGGTCTATATAGCGCACTCCTGATAACCGTTTGCTCCGGGCCTTGACCCCGTTGGAGGCGTCAATGACTGCTTTGAATTCCGGCGACGCCGCAGCGTCCGTCGATACCCTTCTGTCCGAACTCAACCTCTCCGGCGATCCGCTGGGCCTTGGCGGCAATCCGGCCGATCATCGCGTTGTCGTGGCGATGTCCGGCGGTGTGGACAGTTCCGTTACGGCGGCCCTGCTGCACCATCTCGGCTATGATGTCGTCGGCGTGACCCTGCAGCTTTATGATCATGGAGCCGCAATCCAGAAAAAGGGCGCCTGCTGTGCAGGCCAGGACATTTATGACGCCAAGCGTGTCGCCGAGGAATGCGGGTTTCCTCACTATGTGCTGGACTATGAAAGCCGCTTCCGCGAGGCGGTAATCGAGGAGTTCGCCGACACCTATCTGGCGGGCTTTACGCCAATTCCCTGCGTGCGCTGCAATCAGACCGTGAAGTTCGCAGACCTGCTGACCACGGCCCAACAGCTCGGCGCGGTCTGCATGGCCACCGGGCATTACATTCAGCGGGCGATCGGAGCGGAGGGCGCGGAACTGCGCCGGGCCGCCGACAAGGGCAAGGACCAGTCCTACTTCCTGTTCGCCACCACGCATGAACAGCTCGATTTCCTGCGTTTCCCGCTCGGTCATCTCAACAAGGACCAGACACGCCTGCTGGCGGAAGCTTTCGGCCTGATTGTCGCGGACAAGCCGGACAGTCAGGATATCTGCTTTGTGCCGGAAGGCCGCTATGTCGATATCGTCGAGAAAATTCGCCCCGGTGCCTCGCGCCCGGGCGAAATTGTTCATGTCGATGGCCGGGTGCTTGGCCGTCATGAAGGCGTGATCCGTTACACTGTCGGCCAGCGCCGAGGGCTGGGCATCGCCGCCGGCGATCCGCTTTATGTCGTGCGGCTGGACGCGGATGCGGCCCAGGTGATTGTTGGGCCGCGCGAGGCCCTCGCGGTCGAGCGTATTCGCTTGAACGACGTCAACTGGCTCGGCGATGACGCGATGAGCGACGGCGCCCCCGTGCGTGTGAAGGTTCGATCGACCCGCCCGCCCGTGCCCGCCGCCCTGTCGGTCACGGATGAGGGAGTTGGTATCGTGCTTGCCGAAGGCGAGGAGGGCGTGGCGCCCGGTCAGGCCTGCGTCTTCTATTCCAGCGATGATGAGGACAGGGTGCTTGGTGGCGGCTGGATTGCTGCAACGAGCGGCAAGGCGGCAGCGGGCAGTGTACGCTTGATCGGGTAGGGGGCACACGCCTATCCTTCACTGAAAGAGGGAATGAGATGCGCCGAGTACTCGCCATGCTGACCGGACTGATGCTCGCTGCCACAGCTGCGATCGCCCAGGACCAGGTCTATGATATCGACACGCGCCTGGCCGAATATACGGCCGAGTGCGATGATGGTGATCGCTATGCCTGCGGCTATGCGCTGCTTCTCCACCAGCGTCTCGATATCAATTTCTGGCTGACCGAGGAAAATCTGCGTCTGCACGCCCGGGCGTGTGCCCTCGGTCTGGACGGTTCGTGCTGGAAATTCGAGCGCCGGCTGCTGCCCGACCCCTATCAGCCTCTGCGTGACGACCGCGCGCAATTCTTTCCGATGGTCGAGTCGGGCTGTGAAAATGGTTCGACCATGGCGTGTTGGCAGGCGGCGACCCTCTATCTGGAACGCGATCAACGCGATCTCGCCTGGACCCGGGCCGATCAGTCCTGTGCCGGCGGATTTTCCGATGGCTGCGCCCTGCGCGCCGATCTGGAGCTGGAGCGTGGGGAGCTGGCACAGACCTCGCTGCAGCTCGCCTGCTATGGTGCACGGCCCGGCTATGCGCCGAAGGCGCCGTATTGCGAAGCCGCCTGCAACCAGGGTGATGGGCGGGCCTGTGCGTCGCGCGCAAATATCTTCCAATGGGGGCGTGACGGTTATCAGCCCTCCGAACGCAGCCCGCGCAATGCCTCGACTTATTTCCAGCGCGCCTGTGATCTGGGATATGAGACGGCGTGCGGGCGCGATTAACCGCCGGCCAGCTTCCATGCGATCACGACCAGCCAATGCAGGATGACCGCCGGCCAGAGGGATGAGCTGCGCCGGTAAAGCAGGCTGGCCGCGCCTCCCAAAAGGGCCGTCATGACCAAAAAGGCCGGGCTCAGGAATACAGGCTGGGCCATGGGCAGGCTCAGCCAGACCTGAGCGGGATGCCAGACAATGAACAGGCCGAGGCCGATCGCATCGCCGCTTCGCTGATCCCCCAGAAGCGCCGGAATCCCCATCCGGAAAACAATCTCCTCGAACAGGGCGGGGATGAAAAACGCAATCAGGACCACCCCCCAGACCGGCACTGCATGGCCAGAGTGCGAAATTGTGATCAACCCGGTGGCAGGGCCGAGGAACAGCCCCAATATCCCTATCAGGCCTAGCGCCAGCAGCATTTCGCCCCAGGCGCGAATGCGGCGTGGCGGTCGCAGCGCGTTTGCTGCGACCGCGAAAAAGCTTGACGCATTGCCGCATAGTTTGATCATGCGCGGCAGACTAACGCCGAATGGCGCATTGGAGGATATGGAAAATGAGCATTCAGGACGATCCGGTAGTCATTGTTGGTATGGCGCGTACGCCCATGGGCGGCCTTCTGGGTGAATTGGCGAGTGAAAGCGCGAACGAGCTGGGCGCGGTTGCAGTCAAGGCTGCAATGGAAGAAGCCGGCGTCGCTGGTGAAGATATCGACCAGGTCCTCATGGGCAATGTGCTTATGGCGGGTCAGGGCCAGGCGCCCGGCCGCCAGGCAGCCCTCAAGGCGGGCCTGCCGAAATCTGCAGAATCCACCACGCTGAACAAGATGTGTGGTTCAGGCATGCAGGCCGCGATCATGGGTCGCGCAGCCATTCTGGCCGGGGATGCCGACATCATCATCGCAGGCGGAATGGAAAGCATGACCAATGCCCCGCACATGCTGCCCTCGCATCGTAATGGCTTCAAATACGGCCATGATCGCGTCATGGACCACATGGCCCAGGACGGTCTGGAAGACGCCTATGAGAAGGCGCCGATGGGTAATTTCGCTGACATGATCGCCAATGAGTATCAATTTACTCGCGAGCAGCAGGATGCCTATGCGCTCGAGACCCTGTCTCGCGCCCAACGCGCAACGGAAGAGGGGGATTTCCAGCGGGAGATCACGCCGGTGACCATCAAGACCCGCAAGGGTGAGATCTCCGTGGAGACCGATGAGCTGCCGCGCAAGGCGATGCCGGACAAGATCCCCAATCTCCGCCCCGCCTTTAACAAGGACGGAACGGTGACCGCAGCGAACGCATCGGCGATTTCGGACGGCGCTGCAGCCATGGTGCTTATGCGTCAGTCTGAAGCTGAACGCCGCGGTCTCAAGCCGCTGGCCAAGATTGTTGCAACCGCTGCCCATGCCCACGAGCCGGCCTATTTCACCACGGCGCCGGTTCCGGCCATGCGCAAGGCCGTCGAGCGCGCAGGCTGGGAAATCAATGATGTCGAGCTTTGGGAGATCAATGAGGCCTTCGCGGTCGTACCGATGATCGCCATGAAAGATCTCGGCATTTCCCACGATATCGTCAATGTCAATGGCGGCGCTTGTGCCCTCGGTCACCCGATTGGCGCATCCGGCGCACGCGTCATGGTCACCTTGCTGGCAGCACTCGAGAAGCACGGCAAGTCCAAGGGCGTGGCTGCGCTCTGCATTGGCGGCGGCGAGGGCACAGCGGTCGCGATCGAGCGCCTGCAGTAAGGCCGTCGGGAACTGTACGAAACGAACAAAGGCGGTGCCGTGCGTCGCCGCCTTTTTCTATTCGGCGTCAATATCGGCAAGGATCGCGTTGATTGCGGCGGCATGACCGCCAATCGGCGACTCCTCAGGAAAGGGGTGAATTTCGATGTCCGGAGCCAGGCCGCGCCCTTCGAAGACTTCACCATGAGCATTGGCGAAAATCTCGTTTGAAAGTTCCAGATACCAGCCATTTGGCAGAGGTTTGGCCAAGGGCGTTGAAAACGCACCGCGCGTTGTCGCACCGACCTGGATTGTCTGCGGCAGGCTGTTCAGCATCAGGGCTGTAATCTCGCCGCAGGAGACGGTGACGTCGCTGGTGAGGACATAGAGAGGGCCGGTAAATCGCGGACCGTCATCAGGCTCGATGAGATAATGGGCCAGTTCAGGGCCTGTCTCCTGCGTTGACACGGTGTAGCCCGTGAACGCCGTGTCGGTGAAACGGCCGGCAATGGCGCGGCAAATAGCGTCATAGCCACCGCGATTATTGGACAGGTCGAGAATGACCGCATCCATGTCGGCAAAGCGTGCGATTTGTTCATCCAGCAGGGTGTCCAGGGCCTGCAGCTCCGCGTCCGACCATTCCGGCGAACCGGCTTCATGCTCGGTCGTGAAACCGCCCATGGTGAAGAATTGCAGATAGCCGACACGACCCTCAATAGTGCCGGCGATCACCCGGTCATTGGCGATATGCTGCGCGCCATCGTCGAGCACGTCGGCGAAGAGTTGCTGGATCAGCCCGATCAGCCAGGGGGTGCCGCCGAGCGTCTCGTCGATACGTGGCAGCGTTTCACCCAGTCCGAACTGGGCGCGGCGGGGCGCACCCTCTATCTCCGCGATAAGCTTGGTATGGCTGTCACCCAGGGGTTCCAGCATCGCCGCCAGCGCGTCGAACAGCGCCGCCTCATCCATCGAGTCATCGATACGGGCGCGAGTATCTTCAGTCAGACGGTCCCAATCGACATCGCGGCGCTCGAAATGCGCATAATGCGATGCAAATATGGTGGTGAATGCGTCAAAGACCGCGACTGGCGAGGTGTCCGCATCGAATGTGCAGTCGGCCGGCAGCTGCGCCAATCGCTGGAAGACGGCATGACCATCTCCGGAAAGATACTCAAACCGAGCACTGTCTGGATCCAGGCTTGTGAAATATCGGTACTCGATCTGCCCCATCAGGGTCGGTCCGTCACGGCTGCTGGGATAGCAGGCTGCCGGTGTAACCTGCCAGCGCTGTATGCCGGCCTCACCGATGTCCAGTATCCAGCCGCTTTCCTCCGAAAGCCAGACTCCCTGCGCCACCGTGGGCACACCGTCATCGTCTTGCAGGTCAAGGCGCGTCGTATTCGCATCCGGACCCGCCAGCCCCAGTATTGTCGCCAGCCCGAGCAGAGTAAGGATGTACATTACATTCTCCAAAAATGACTGCGGTCATCTTTATTGGGGGCCGGCGTCATCGGCAACCCCCAAAGTCACCAGGAGATGGCGCAATCGCGCCCGCAGCAGGGCTTCGGCCTCATCTGAGCGGGCTGTGACCAAGGCTTCGCGCCAAGTCCCGGTCGAGATCGCAAGAATAATGTCCGCAAGTGCCGCCAGATCTGCTTTGCTCTCGCCGAGGGATGAGGATTGCAGCTGTGCAATGACAGCCTCAAGATAGCGCTGGTCCGCTCCGCGCTCGGCCTGCTGGAGCAGGGCAGAGCGTCCCGCCTCGGCATTCTTGGCGCGCCAGAGCTCGGGCTGGGTGCGCATGATCTCGCCGGTCTGTAGGTTCAGAGCAATAAGACGGTCGAGGAGGCCAAGGTTCGGATCAGGAGCGGCGAGGGCCGCATTGGCGGCGTCGCTATACCAGCGCGCCAGAATATCAGCCTTGGTCGGGTAGTGATTGAAGAAGGTTCCCTTGGCAATCCCGACCTGCGCAGTTATCCGCCCGACGCTAACCGCGTCATAGCCATGCGTTTCGAATAGCGCGATGGCCGTTTTGTAGATGGACTCGCGGATCGCCTGTTTTTTTGTTTCTCGCGATCCGGTCAAGGAGCCATCCTCCGGGCTAGCCGTCGATATGGCTGAGCGGCAAGCCGCCCTTTTCCTTTACATTGCGGATCTGCACCGATGTCCGGAAATCCCCGATGACACCCAGCGGTATCATCTTCTCGGAGACAAAATCATTATAGCTATCAATGTCGGGCATGACGACCTTGACCAGATAGTCATAGGGGCCAGTCATGATAACGGCCTCGGTGACTTCCTCGAAGCTTTGCACGGCGCTTTCGAAGGTCTTGAAATTCTCCGGCAGGGCCGGCGCGATCTTCACCTCGATATAGGCGGTGAACATCAGGCCGATGGCACGCCGGTCAAGGACGACCGACCGGCGTTTGATGATGCCTTCTGTCTCCAGACGACGAATACGGCGCCAGCAGGGTGAGGGCGTCAGGCCGACGAGATCCGCTATCTCGGCGACAGATCGGCCCGCATCTTCCTGCAGGGCTGCGAGAATGCGGACATCAATTGAATCCAGGTCGGCAATCATTTTTTCCTCAACATGCTGTTTGGCGGGAAAATAGTGCACTAAGTCCCATTTGCGAACCCGGAAATGGCACATTGATCCAAGAGTGGACAAGCCCCGACCATCCGCGTTAGACGCCTGTCGCGTCCTGAGTGTTCAGGACTTCCCGTCTGGCCCCGGCCGGTCGTTCTAACAGCGAGCGCCTATGACTCAGTCTGACCCCCGCTTTCACGTCCCTGCGCCTCATGCCCGTCCGGGCGATACGCCGGATTTCTCGCATATCGAAATCCCGCCAGCCGGTGAGGCGCGGAAGCCTGAAATTGATGTTGATGGTCCTGAAACAATGGATCTCGCACTGGGTCTTGTTCGCGTTCTCGATCACAATCATCAGGCGGTTGGCGATTGGGCCCCCAAGCTGGATGCGGACGTGTTGCGCGAGGGATTGCGCCACATGGTTCTGACGCGGGTCTATGATGACCGCATGCTGAAGCTGCAGCGCCAGGGCAAGATGAGCTTCTACATGAAGTCGACTGGCGAGGAAGCCATCGCCGTCGCCGGTGCGATGGCGCTGGATAATGGCGATATGGTTTTCCCGTCCTATCGCCAGCAGGGCATTCTGTTTGCCCGGGGTCGCGATATTGTCGACATGATGTGCCACTGCATCTCCAATAGCCGCGACAATCTCAAGGGTCGGCAATTGCCCGTTCACTACACCTGGGCTGAGGGCAATTTCTTCTCGATCTCCGGCAATCTGACCACGCAATTCCCGCAGGCGGTCGGTTACGCCATGGCCTGCCAGTACAAGGGCGAGAGCCAGATTGCAGCGAGCTGGATTGGTGAGGGGTCGAGCGCCGAGGGCGATTTCCACGGCGCGCTGGTTCTGGCCTCGACCTACAAGGCGCCGGTCATTCTCAACGTCGTCAATAATCAGTGGGCGATTTCCACATTCCAGGGCATTGCCGCCGGCGACGCCCCGACCTTTGCGCTGAAGGGCCAAGGTTACGGTCTGGCGACGCTGCGCATTGACGGCAATGATTTTCTGGCGGTCTATGCCGCGACGCAATGGGCCGCGGAGCGCGCGCGCGCCGGTCACGGGGCGACCGTGATTGAGCATTATTCCTACCGGGCCGACGCCCATTCGACCTCGGATGATCCCTCCGGCTACCGCCCGAAATCAGAGGGCGAGCAATGGCCGCTCGGGGATCCGGTCGAGCGACTGAAAAATCATCTCATCGGTCTGGGCGAATGGGATGAGGAGCGCCATGAGGCGCTTGAAAAAGAGCTCAATGAGCTCGTTATCGCCTCCTACAAGGAAGCAGAAAGCCATGGAACCCTGCATGATGGTCCGCTTTCGCCCGTCGCTTCGATCTTCGACGATGTCTATGCCGAACCTGATTGGCGCCTGCGCCGTCAGCGTCAGGATCTGGGGGTCTGAGCCGTGGCCAAGATGAATATGATCCAGTCGCTGAATTCAGCGCTCGACAATGTCATGGAAAAAGACCCGACCGTCCTCTCTTTCGGCGAGGATGCGGGCTATTTCGGCGGCGTGTTCCGTGTGACGGCCGGCTTGCAGGCCAAATATGGTCTGGACCGGTCCTTTGACGCACCGATCAACGAGGCCGCAATCGTGGCCATGGCCATCGGCATGGCCGCCAAGGGCTTGCGTCCGGTCGCAGAGATCCAGTTCGCTGACTATATCTTCCCCGGTCTCGATCAGATCGTCTCGGAGCTGTCGCGCATCCGCTATCGATCTGCGGGTCAGTTCACCACGCCGGTGACAATTCGCACGCCCTGCGGTGGTGGCATTCGCGGTGGTCAAACGCACTCGATGAGCCCGGAAGCCTTCTTTACCCAGATCCCGGGTATCCAGGTCGTCATGCCCTCCAACCCCTATGATGCCAAGGGGCTGTTGATCGCGTCGATCGAGAGCGATGACCCGGTGGTCTTCTTCGAGCCAAAGCGCCTCTATAACGGACCTTTTGACGGACATTCCGGTGGTGCGCTCACATCCTGGGGCGCCCATCCCAAGGGTGAGGTTCCGGACACTTATTACAGCCTGCCACTGGGCAAGGCAGAGGTGGTCCGTGAAGGCAATGATGTCTCCATCATCACCTATGGAACGCTGGTTCATGTGGCGCTTGCCGCTGCCGAGCAGGAAGGCGTTGATGCGGAGATCATCGATCTGAAGACGCTTGTTCCCTATGACATCGAGACCATTACCCGCTCGGTGAACAAGACCGGGCGAGTGATCGTCGCGCAGGAAGCGCCGCGTACATCCGGTTTCGGCGCCGAGCTTGCGGCGCAGATCCAGGAAGACTGCTTCTATGCCCTGGAGGCGCCGATACAGCGCGTTGCAGGCTGGGATACGCCTTATCCGCACGCCCATGAATGGGCCTATTTCCCGGGCCCGCAACGCTTCATCAATGCCATGCGCGAAGTTCTGGAGGCCTGATCCATGAGCGAATACCGCTATAAAATGCCCGATGTCGGCGAGGGTATCGTCGAAGCTGAAATCGTTGAATGGCATGTCAAAGTCGGCGATACGGTCACCGAGGACCAGCATGTGCTGGACGTCATGACCGACAAGGCGACCGTGGAAATTCCCTGCGCCGTAAACGGTACGGTGAGCAAGCTGGTCGGCGAGCCCGGCGAGGTGATCGCGGTCGGCACGGAAATCATGTTCATCGCGGTCGATGGCGAAAGCCCGGCGGAAGAGGAAGCGCCAGCCGAAGACGCGGTCAAGGCGCTGGCCGAGGCTGAGGCGGCGCCGGCCGCGCCCGTCGCTGCACCGCCGCCTGCGCCGGCTGCACCAGCGATTGCCGCGCGCCCGAAAGGCGAGCGCGCCCTGGCCAGCCCGGCTGTGCGTATTCGCGCCCTGGAAGCGAATATTGATCTGGAAACCGTGCCGGGGACGGGGCCGGCCGGCCGCATTACCCACGAAGACCTTGACGATTTCATCGCCTCAGGCGGACGTCTTGCTGCCCATGGCGGCGGGGCGGGGTCTGCCATTCGCGCACCGCGCACCGGCGTTCGCGAGGAGAAGATTATCGGTCTTCGCCGTCGCATCTCCGAAAACATGTCCCACGCGCAGCGCACCATTCCCGACATCGCCTATGTCGAGGAAATCGACGTGACGGCCCTGGAGGATTTGCGCAAGCATCTCAATGCGACCAAGGCGGATGATCAGGCGAAGCTGACTTTCATTCCCTTCCTGGTCATGGCTCTGACCCGGGCGCTGCCGCATACGCCGCAGGCAAATAGCCATTTCGATGGCGAAAACATGCTGCTGACCCAGTATGAGGCGGTGCATTGCGGGATCGCCGCGGCGACGGATAACGGCCTTATGGTGCCGGTTATCAAGCATGCCGAAGCGCTGGATATCTGGCAGATCGCGGCGGAGCTCAAACGCCTGGGCAATGCGGCCAGGGACGGCAAATGCACCAAGGATGAGCTGACCGGATCGACCATCACCATCACCTCGCTCGGGGCGATTGGTGGTCTGGTGACGACGCCGATCCTCAATGCGCCAGAGGTGTCCATCATCGGCGTGAACAAGATGCAGACCCTGCCGCGCTATAATGACGAGGGTCAGGTCGTGCCGCGCAAGGTGTTGAATCTGTCGAGCTGTTTCGATCACCGGATAGTCGATGGCTATGACGCCGCCATGCTCGTCCAGAAGATCAAATCCCTGCTGGAAAACCCGGCGACGCTGTTCATGTAGGCCAATCTGGGGGCGTATTGCCGACGCCTCGGGTCCGGCCTGACCTGTTCCGGTCAATTTGGGCTTCCGCTCCGCGGGACTTTCATTTATACCCAATGTCACCAATGGTGACATAAAAGGAAACGGGTCGATGGATATCTATGACATGATCAAGCAGCACATGGCTGACAGCGTACCGTTCGCGAAGTTTATCGGCGTGGAACTGCAGGAAGTCTCCGGCGAGCGCGGTGTTGCGACGCTGGTCAAGCGCGGCGAGGTGGAGAACCACATTCAGACCATGCATGCCGGGGCCATGTTTACGCTCGGGGAGGCTGCATCCGGCGCAGCCATGGGCGGGCTGCTGGCCGATCAGATGCTGTCCGTGCGTCCGGTCGCGGCCAATGCGTCCATCAAATACGTCAAGACAGCCAAGACCGATATCACCGCGATCGCCAAGGCCAGTGTTAGCCAGGAGGCTGCGCTTGGAACACTCAATGCCGATGGCAAGGTGGTGTTTGATGTCCATGTCGACATCCAGGATGCGGATGCGAATACCTGCGCGGAAATGACGGTCGCCTGGCACATCAAGAAAGTCAGCTAGGGTCGTGGCGCGTGCTTATCATCATGGTGAGGTGCGTGAGGCGGCTATCCGCTCAGCCCTTGCCCTGGTGGAAGAGCGCGGCGAAGCCAGCGTGACCATGCGCGCGGTCGCTGGCCGGGTCGGTGTTGATCACCGGGCCATTTATCGCCATTTCAGCGACCGCGAGACCTTGCTGGGTGAAGCGGCAGCGACGGGCTATGGTGATCTGCTCGCGATCCTTCGTCAGCCTGGTGAACTGCACGAGCTGACACGCGATTTTGCCCGCGCGATCGGCTTCGCCCTGGCGCGTCCGCACCTCTATTCGCTGATGCTGAGCCAGCCGCGTGATCGCATTTTCACGGGCGGAGCGCTCGAACAGGCCGTACGCGCTCTGCTGTCGCATCTCACGGCATCCGGCCAGGCCGCGCTGGGGGATGCTGCGTCTTCCGAACAGGTGCGGGACCTTGTCTTCGCAGCGCTCGGCTCGAGCTATGGCCTGATCTCCCTTGCCTCATCCTTGACCCTGGCAGAACGCTCACCGGAGGCGCTTGAAGCCTTCCTGATTAAACAGGTCAGCGCTGTCATTGAAGGGCAGAAACGCCTCCTTGGCAGTGCGGGATAGCGATCAGAGCATTCCCACAAGCCGCAGGCCGCCAATGCTTTTACTTTGCTTGCAATCGCAAAGGAGTTTCAGATGCGCGCCTTGATGCTGACAGCCTGCCTCGGTCTTGGCCTGACCGGTATGGCGCATGGCCAGGAGGTCGATTGGACGCCGTTCGAGTCCTATCTCGCGGAGTTTCGTGTCGACCGGCAAATCCCCAGTCTTTCAGTCCTGGTGCTGCGCGACGGGGAGATTGAAGTCGAGGCCTATCTGGGCTGGTCCGACGATGAAGGCGACCATGCGACCACTGAGGAGACCAGCTATTTCATTGCCTCGGTGACCAAGCCGATTGCCGGAACATCGCTGTTTCTGGCCGAACAGGCCGGGGAGCTTGATCTGGACATGCCGCTGGGCATGGCGGAGGACTGGCAGGGCTTTTGCGCCTGGTTCCCGAACTCACCGATTATCTTTGCCGGCGGCGTGGTGGATGACGGGACAATCGTGCCGGACTTTGAGTGCCAGGGTCAGACGCTCCGCCAGGCCCTGAACATGCAGGTGAATGGCGAGCCGGGATCGGGCTTTCTCTATAATCCGCTGGTCTATGCGCGCATCTCCCGAGCGCTGGACGAAGTCCATAGCGAGGATTTTCGCAGCCTTCTTTACCGCCACGTCCTCGACCCCGCGGGGATGACACAAACGGCCGCCGGCTGGCGCGATCATGCCCGCGGCCACGTGCTCAGCCGGCTCGCCCCGCCCTTCTTCAATGATCAGGACGGGCTGGTAAAACAGCCCTTGCCGGATGATGATTTGCGAGCGGCGGCAGGGCTATACATGAGCGCGCGCGAGCTGGCGCGCTTCGACAGAGCGATTGATGGCGACCTGCTCAGCGAGCGCCAGCGCGAGGCGATGTGGACGCCGCCCCTGCAGGCTGACGGGTCAGATTCCGTCTACTCGAATGGCTGGTATGTGCAATGGTATCAGGGTGAGCGCCTGATCTGGCATTCCGGCTGGGAACCGCAGGCCTATTCGGCGATTTATCTGAAACTGCCCGAGCGGGGGCTGACCCTGATTGCCCTGGCCAATACCGAGGCCTTGCGCTGGGGCAATCCGCTGGACGCAGCGACCATCGAACGCTCCGAGCTGGTGCAGGCCTTTCTCGAGGCAGCAATCCCGACGGAGTGAAGATTGGCCGGGCAGGATTTGGCGCAGCTCGGGCTTGAATGACGAAGGTCTTTCCCTTTGCGTCGCAAAGCGTTAAATCGCTCCCAAGTTTTGCGCAATTCTCGCTGATTTTCTTCCAAGGAGCTCCCCATGCAGACACGGTCATGCCAAGTCCTCGTTATTGGCGGTGGACCGGGTGGTTATCCGGCGGCCATTCGTGCGGCCCAGCTCGGTCTGGATGTGGTGATCGTGGACAAGCACGGGCTGGGCGGCACCTGTCTCAATCGCGGCTGCATCCCCTCCAAGGCGATGATCCACGCGGCGACCAAATATGAAGACATGGCCAAGCATGCCGAAGCCGATGAGCTTGGCATCTCGCTGGCCGAGGCGCCAAGCCTCGACATGGGCAAGCTGGTCGGCTGGAAGGACGGCATTGTCACCAAGCTGACCACCGGCGTCGGGCAATTGCTCAAGGCGGCTGGAGCCGAGCATGTGGAAGGCTGGGCGGTCTTTCAGGATGCCAAGACCTGTGTGGTCGAAAAGGCTGATGGCGAGCGCGTGGAGATCACGGCTGAGCATGTCATCCTGGCCACCGGATCGGTCGAAGTGGAACTGCCCTTCCTGCCGTTTGGAGATCAGGTTATCGGCTCGACCGACGCGCTCGACCTGACCGAGAAGCCGGAAAAACTTGTCGTAGTGGGCGCCGGCTATATCGGTCTGGAACTGGGTATCGCCTTCCGCAAGCTGGGCTCGGACGTGACTTTCATCGAGGCCTCGGACGGTATTCTCCCGCTGTATGACAAGGAGATCACGCGTCCGATCACGATGTGGCTGAAGAAGCACAAGGTCGCGGTAAACCTGTCCTGCAAGGCCAAGGGCGTGACGCAGAAGAAGGGCAAGGCCGTGCTGGCCTATGAGGACGCCAAGGGCGAGAGCCAGTCGATCGAGGCGGACAAGATCCTGGTCGCGGTCGGGCGTAAAGCCTGCCTCGACGGCTGGGGGCTGGAAAATATGGGCCTCGACCTGGTCGATGACCGTTTCATCAAAGTCGATGACCAGTGCCGGACCGGCATGCGCAATGTCTATGCGATCGGTGATGTCGTCGGGGAGCCGCTGCTGGCGCACAAGGCCACGGCACAGGGTGAGATGGTCGCCGAGATCATTGCCGGCCACCGCCGCATTCATGACCCGGTCTCGATCGCCGCTGTTTGTTTCACCGAACCGGAAGTCGTTGGTGTCGGGCTGACGCCGGATGAGGCGAAGGCGAAGGGCGAGGCCATCATCACCGGCAAATTCCCGCTGGCGGCATCAGGGCGTTACCTGTCGATGGAAGCCGGTTCGGATGGCGGTTTTGTCCGTATCACCGCGCGCGAAAGCGACCATGTCGTGCTTGGCATTCATGCGGTTGGCACACATGTATCCGAACTTTCCGGCGAATTTGCCCTGGCGGTGGAAATGGG
>JBELMP010000058.1:0-13796 GCA_042095695.1 Maricaulis sp.
ATACCCTTTAGGCAACTCGATACGATTATCGTCGCTCATCGCGCTTTCTTCTCAATCAACCGCGGCCAGGCACCACTCCCCCGAAAGCGGGGCGGAGAATATTCAGGCGCAAGCGCCTGTCAACGCGATGGCGCTGTTGCAGCGCAAAAAAGCTTCGTTTTTGGGGGAATTTAGTCCGTATATTCCGACCGTACCCGGACGAATTCTACAACTCAGCCAAACTTCGCAAGTTCAACGGCTGCACGGGTTTCCACCTCATCAAGCGCAGCTTCCAGCTGCGCGTCCTGCGTATTATCGCGACGGGATTGGAGCAGCTGCATAAGTGCTTCGAGCTTGGCTCTCGGAAGCCCTCCTTCGAGCAGGGCAATCTTTAATTCGTCGAGAATATCGAGCAAATCGAACGCGCGATCGGTGGCCTGTTTACGCGCTTCGGTGAAATCGCCCACCGATTGCAGAGCAAGTATCGCGTCTACGGATTGAACCGCCGAGGCGGCCGAGGTCGGCGCTGCAGTCTGGGTTTGACCGGACTGCTCGGGCGCAAAAGCCGCTCCACTCGATCGCGCAGCAGGCTTGCGCTTGCTGGCGGAAACGGGGCTGGAGGCATTGGGACCGTAAATCTTCATGACGAGAATCGCACTCTATCGCAGTTTCTTAAGGGATGAACCTGCGCCGTTAACAGATGCTTAAATCCAGGCCACCGGGCGGCAAATTTTGCCCGGCAGAGCTGCGGCCCGGCCAATTATGCCGCTGACGGCCCGTCGGGCTATGCGTTTAGACCATTGTTTTAATGGATATTTTTTTATTCACCTTGTCTCAAAATCTGGCACGGGCTTCGCAATGGGAAAAAGGAATAACTCGCGGAGACCGCAAAATGCGCTTCATCATCCTCGCCCTGGTCGCTCTTCTGACTGTGTCACCGGCCCATGCCTCTTCCCGGATCAAGGACATGGTCGAGGTGGAGGATGTTCGTGAAAACCACCTGGTCGGCTACGGTCTCGTTGTGGGGCTCAATGGCACGGGAGACAGCCTGCGCAATGCGAGCTTCACCAATCAATCTCTCAACGCCATGCTGGAACAGTTCAATGTGAACACGCGCGATGCCAATCTGAATACGCGCAATGTGGCCGCCGTTATGGTGACAGCGAGCCTGCCAGCCTTCTCCTCACAGGGAACACGGATCGACGTTACGGTCTCGGCGTTCGGCGATTCCTCCTCTCTCCAGGGCGGCACGCTCGTCGCGACCCCGCTCTTTGACAGCCATGGGCGCGCATGGGCCGTGGCGCAGGGCACGATGACCGTTGGCGGATTTGAAGCCGAAGGGGATGGTGCTGTCATTACACGCGGCGTTCCGACCACGGGCCGCATTGCGAACGGTGCCACCGTCGAAAACCCCTATGCCGGGACCGGGATCAGTCCCTGGGCTGACATTGCGGGCCGCACCTCGCTGCGCCTGTCCCTGCGCAATCCCGATTTCACCACCGCCCGGCGCATGGCTGACGCGATCAACGCCTATATCGGCAATGGCGCGGCCCGCGCCGTCGACCCGGGTGCTGTCGAGCTGATCCGGCCAGCCAGCTTTGATGGCGACATGATCGACCTTCTGGCCGAAGTCGAGCAATTGCGGGTCGAGGCGGACCTGCCGGCTCGGGTCATTATCGACGAAAACACCGGCACGATCGTCATGGGCGAAAATGTCCGCGTTTCCACGGTTGCCATCGCCCAGGGCAATCTCACTATCACCGTCACGGAAAGCCCGATCGCCAGCCAGCCCGGCGCGTTCTCGCAGGGAACGACTGAAATCCTGCCGCGGACCGAAGTGACTGTCGAAGAAGACATGATGCAGCTGGGCGTGCTTGAGGAGAGCGTCTCCCTGGCCGAGCTGGTGGATGGCCTCAACGCGCTCGGCGTTACACCGCGCGACATGATCACCATATTGCAGGCCATCAAGGCCGCCGGTGCACTGCAAGCCGATATCGAGGTGCTCTGATGGATAATCTCCTCGACCTGCAGCTCAATTCTGCCCTGACCGCGGCTCGCGGCAGCTCCGACGCCCCCGATGTTACGCGTATACGCACCGAGGACGAGGCCCGCGCCGTGGCGGAGGAGTTCGAAAGCTTCTTCCTGTCGCAAATGGTGTCGGCCATGTTCGCCAATGTCGGCAAGGAGAACCCGTTCGGTGGCGGCGCCGGTGAGCGGGCCTTCTCGGGCCTTCTGCACGAGGAATACGCCAAGGTTATGGCCGATAGTGGCGGCATCGGCCTGTCCGATCGCCTGACGTCTGAAATTCTGAGATACCAGCAAGCCGGTGGAGAGATCTGATGAGCGAACTCGCAGCTCGCAATGGCGCGGAACGGGCCCAGGCCCTTCTGCAATTGACCCAGCGCCTGACCAGCCTGATCGAGCAGGAAACCAATCTTTTCCGGGCCCGGCGCCCCCAGGACGCCGTTCAGTTCCAGGATGAAAAGTCCAAGCTTGCCAGCATCTACCGCACCGAGGTCGCTCGCGCACGTCAGGAGCCGAACCGTTTTGACGGCACTGCACCGAATGTGAAAACCGCGCTGCGGCAAGCCACGGAGGGCTTCCACAAGGCCCTCAAGGAAAACGGCCACGCCGTCGCGGCGCTGAAGACCCTTACCGAAGGCGTGGTTAAGGCAATTGCCGACGAAGCCCAGCGTCAGCGCTCGGCGGGCGGCGGATACGGCCCCGGGGCAACACAACGCGCTGCGGGCTCCAGCGGATTGAATATTGCGGTCAATCAGACAGCCTAGCTGAAAGATTGCGGCTCACCGCAAGACCAAAGGGCTCCGTTCGCGGAGCCCTTTTTTATTCCCGATGAATACCGGATCGATCAGAGGAATAACCCGCCCGCACTCGGATTGGCTGAGCTCAGCCTTTGCAGGCCTGCCTGATAGTTTGCCAGCTGGGCATTGAGATAAGCCGGCACGGTACCGCCGGTCTTGCCTGCGGTCGGCCCTTCGAGCAAGGCTGCGAGCGCCGGGTCGCGAGTGATGTCGCCATAGGCACGCTGGAGAATATTCATCGCCGCCTCCAGCGCCTCATAAGCGAGCTGCGCCTGATCCTCGTCGTCCAGATTGATATCCGTAGGCAGTTCCAGCGCGTAGATGGGCGGCGAGTCAGACACGCCATCCTCGCTATCATCAATCGGGTCGGTAATGGCGCCGGCCTGGACGCCCAGTGCCTTCAGCAAGTCTTCGCCCTCGGCACCGGCGAAGAGCTCAATGGTCGAGCCTTCGGCAACGGAGATTTCGAGACGATCACCATCAGTGTCGCGGATCACAGTCGCAGCACCGTCCAGCACGAGGGCTGCATTGATCTTGAAGGTCAGGGCACGCATCGTGTCGTCGGCATCGATCTCGATCTTTTCGCGACTGCCGCCATTGACCGAAATATAGAAGTGATCGCCTTCGCGGGCGGCACTCTTGGCGGTGACCACTCGGCTGTCGGAGAAAACCACATCGCCATTCGGCAGCCCCAGGGCGGACAGGATGGAGTCATCACTGGTGCCAAGCGCGACACTCGTCGCCTCGGCCACGCCGCCGAAACCGGAAATCTGCGATGTCCATTCAACGGCACCGCTGGCGCCATCAACCTTGACGGCGAAGGCATCACGATCACCGACCCCGGCCCCCGCCTCGAGCTCGCCGGATGTCTTGCCCACGATATAGACCGTTCCATTATCGAGGGTCAGCGCATTGCCCGTATCGTCATCGCTTGAACCGATGAAGGTGGTGTAGTCCACCGTCGCGCTTGCCCCGTCGGTCAGCTTGACCAGAAAGGCATCACGCACACCGCCTTCATAGCCCGTGCCGATCGGGGCGGAGGGTGCAAAACTACTCCCGGCAGCACCCGTGATGTAGATCCCGGTCGCGTCGGCAGCGATATCGCCAAGCTTGCCATCTTCCAGATCGCCGAGATTGACCTCCCAGCTCGCCGCACTGGTGCCGTCCGCAGTGTCATACTTGCGGATCACGGCTTGATTATCTTCTTCAAACGCCAGCAGCAGCCCGCCATCATCGGCAATCGTTGCCGCAGCAACACGCTCATCGCCCGTGCCGTTTATGCCGCGCGTGTACAAGGTCGAGCCCGTGCTATCGAGGGCGCGCACAAAACCATCCGTTCCACCGCCATTGGTCATATCACCGAAAGATGAGGTCGTACCGCCGACAACATAGATATTGCCGCTGGCATCAACCTCGACATCCGTCACGGTTTCATCGCCGCTGCCACCGAACCGCTGGCTCCACTGCTCCACACCAGCAGATGAGAAGCTGGCGACAATCGCGTCCTGCCCGCCCAGATCCGTTGTATCGGTGAGATCGCCCGAAATATTCCCGGCGACAATGATATTGCCGCTATCATCAACGCTGATGGCCGTTCCCTCTGCCGTTTCACCAGCTCCGAACACGCGGCTCCAGACCAGGCTGCCATTCGAGTCGTACTTGGCCAGGACGAGGTCCTGCTCGCCTTTGATCGGCTGCCCATCGACCGTATTCGTCGTGGAACCGACGACCAGAAGCCCGCCGCTGGGATCCGCCACGCTGGCATGAATTTCCAGCGGGTTGTTCTCCTCATCCGTATAGGTTTCGCCATCCTCGCCGCCCGGCAGCGCAATCTCGGTCACGCTCGCCTCGGCCTCCAGACGTGCCGTCGCCTCCATGGTCGGGTCGGTATTGGACAGATCGGTAAACTTTGCGATCTGCCCGGACGCGCTGTCATAGATTCCGGATATTCCGGTCATGTAGAGCGCCGGATCGGACTGGGTGGCGGAGAAGGACAGGGTCTCGGTCGAGACACCGAAAATACGGAAGCCGTATTCATTGCCGGGGATGATCCCGTTCTCGTCTTCTTCGCCCAGCTTCTCGACATAGAAGGTCGAGATCACTCCGGCCGCATCAAGTTCCGAATTGATATGCGCAGCGATGTTTTCCATCGTCCGCTCGGTGGTGCCCATATCATCGAGATTGATCAGGACATCGGATGTGACACCGCTCTTGGTCACCGAGACGGTAAATTCGATATCACTACCGGTCAGCGCTGCCACTTCGTCGGTCAGGGCGCCGTCATGCACAGTGCCTGTATAATAGTTCGACGATGTACGCGCGATCGCGACCTCGCTCTCGACCTCGCTGAGCTCCTCGCCCTTGAGCACGCTGAGTTCGTCGAAACTCGTATCGTCCAGGAAGGTGTCGAGCTGATCCAACCCGTTTTGGAACTGGTTCGCCAGATAGGTCATGGAGTAGGAGGCACTGCCACCCTCCTTGGCCATTTCCGCGATCGACATCATCCGCTTGAGCCCCTGATACAGCGAGAACAGGGATTTATGATCATCCGCCGCATCCTCGCTCGACCACTCGTCATCAGGGTCGAGAAAATAGTCATTTGTCGCCAGGACCTTGCGCGCAAGATCTTCCAGCGAGGCGAGATTATCGCCGGTGACATCCCAGGGCGCTTCGACATCGCTGGCCGTGCCGCTCGATGCCGAGAGGCTGGAGAAGGAGGAGTTGGATGCGACAGACGCGCTGATTTGCGAGTTGAACCAACTCGTTAGCACGCTCGCATTGAGTCCGATAATGGACACGGTCTAAACCCTTTCACTCCCACCCGATGATTATCGCGCAGGAATCCCAATAAAGGGTTTCCAGAACCGTTCGATCACAAGGGATTATGCGGCAATCCGCAAGGAGGCCACTGCCGTCTCAATATCCGCGACCAGCGGCACGACAGGGGCAGACATGCCCGGCTTGCCGGCGTCAGCGCGGACAAGGTCGGGTCGGCGCAGACAAAGCGCCGCGAGCTCCGCCGCGCTCAGCTCGCCTGCGGCTTCGCCAAGCTCGGCATAAATGCCGGTACAGAAGGCCAGGCCCTCTGCCCCGTCCAGGGTCCATTGCAGCCCCTCAAGCCCACCGCCCGGACCACGAAGATTGGCTTTTTGCAAATGCACGTGCTCACGCATCCAGCGCGTCGTCGTCTCCCGCTCGACACCATCTCGGGCGATGCGGCTGGCTTCTGCCATCAGAACCGCCGGAAAAACCGCGCATTCCAGCCCGCCGGGGAAGAGTTTCGGCATGTCATTACAGGCGAAGTCAGCCCGGCTATCTCGATAGAGCTGTAGCACCCGGCCGCAAATCTGCGGATCGAGAAATGGCGCACGCGCATCGACGCTGATGACCGTCTCGACACCGAAATCAGCGGCTGCATAGGCACAATTGGCCAAGACATCTTCACTCGGGCCAACGCTGAGCAAATGGCCGTGCCGCAGGATTTCAAGAGCCAGCTGAGTATCGGCCTCAATATCGGGGATGGAACACACCACCATGTCGACACCGGGTATGTCCGCACAGCGATCAAGTGTTCGGATAAGCGCGGTTTTCGACCCCAGGGGCTGAAGAATCAGACTTTCCTGGGATTGTGTCGGCGTGCGCGCCTGAACAATTGCGGCGGTCGTCATGGCCGGTCCTCGGGCTGCAAGTGGCAAACTCTGCTAGGTTTGAGGATGCGCTCAGCTCCCTAACGTGCCGTTAACCCAAGCAGCGGAGCGTCGCCGCAGAGGATCGAATCGAAAGGCTTGCCAGGATGGATCCAAACTCAGATGACACTCCGCTCGGCGGATTGATGGGACCGCGCTCCTTTCGCGAGCCGCGCATGCCACTTGATGGCAAGACAATTCTGGTCACCGGTGGCACGGGCTCCTTCGGTCGTGCGCTGACGCGGATCATCTGTCAGGATTACAAGCCGAAAAAACTGATCATCTTTTCACGCGACGAGCTGAAACAGTATGAAATGGCTCAGGATTTCTCACCGAATGACTGGCCATTCCTGCGCTATTTTATCGGCGATGTGAGGGATGAAGCCCGGCTGGACCAGGCCATGCGCGATGTCGATATCGTCATCCATGCGGCGGCTCTGAAACATGTTCCGATCGCGGAATACAACCCGTTCGAATGCATCAAGACCAATGTGATGGGGGCGGAGAATGTTGTGCGCGCAGCGATCAAGCGCGGCGTTCGCCATGTTTGCGGCCTGTCGACGGACAAGGCCGCCAATCCGATCAATCTCTATGGCGCCTCAAAGCTTGCTGCGGATAAAATATTCACCGCTGCGCAGCATATGGGCGGTGAAGGCGGCCCGATTTTCTCGGTTGTGCGCTACGGCAATGTCGTCGGGTCGCGCGGCTCGGTGATTCCCTTCTTTGCCAAGCTAATCACCGAGGGCGCAACAGAATTGCCGATTACGGATCCGCGCATGACCCGCTTCTGGATCACGCTTGAGCAGGGGGTGAATTTTGTCCTGTCCAGCCTGGCCACAGCCCGCGGCGGCGAGATTTTCGTGCCGAAAATCCCGTCGATGAGCACGCTGGATATCGCCAAAACCCTGGCACCGGATCTGCCACACAAGATCATCGGCATCCGCCCCGGCGAAAAGCTCCATGAAACCATGATCCCCGAGGATGATGCGCGCACTACCGTCGAACTTGAAGACCGCTATGCGATCCTGCCGGCCCACAATGCCCGCATCATGCGACGGTATCTGGCCGAGGGTGCGAGCCCGGCCTCCGAGGGTTTTTGCTATGCCTCGCATACCAATCCCGAGCAGTTCAGCCGGGAAGACCTGCGCGCTTATCTGG
This sequence comes from Maricaulis sp., assembly GCA_042095695.1. GTDB lineage: Bacteria > Pseudomonadota > Alphaproteobacteria > Caulobacterales > Maricaulaceae > Maricaulis. The sequence continues at coordinate 7,646 of JBELMP010000058.1, forward strand.
ACGGTCGCGAGGCCGCCTAAAGCCCTGCAATCTCGGCGATCGCCGCGACGACCCGGCCCGGAGCGTCGGCGGAGAGGCTGGCATAAAGCGGCAGGCTGAGGGTGTGCGCATAATACTGCTCCGCACCGGCGAGCCTTGTTTCTCCATAGCGCTCGCGGAAGAAGGGCTGCTGGTAGAGCGGGATGTAATGGACCTGGCTGCCAATCCCGCGATCCCGGAGCCCCTGCATCATCGCCGTTCGGGTGACGCCAAGCGTGGCGAAATCAATTCGCGCCGGATAGAGGTGCAGGCAGGCATCCTGGTCCGGCATTCGCATCAGCGGCTGGATCATCGGCCCCAAGCCCTGCAATGCGCGATCATATTCAACGGCCAGCGCCTGGCGGCTCGCCTTGAACTCAGGCAATCGCTTGAGCTGGGAATGCGCCAGTGCCGCCTGGATGTCGGTCAGTCGGTAATTCCAGCCGAGGGATTGCATCTCATACCACCAGGGCTCTTCAGCCCGCCGGTGATGGCGCTTGCGATCGCGCTCCACTCCATGAGAGCGCTGCCGGGCGATATGCCCTGCGAGCGCGCGGTCGCGGCAAGTCACCATACCACCCTCTCCGGCGGCTATCGTCTTGACCGGGTGGAAGGAAAAGCTTGCCGCATCGGACAGAGCCGTATTGCCGACCGGGCCGGCCGCGGTCTGCGTACCGATGGCGTGGCAGGCATCCTCGACGATGCCGAGACCCGCCTTGCGCGCGATCTCGGCGATCGCCGGCATGTCCACGCATTGCCCCGCAAGATGGACTGGCAACACGGCCCGGGCCCGGTCACCGGCAATCTCGAGCGCTGCGCGCAAAGCCTCCGGCGTCATCAGACCGGTTTCGGCATCGACATCACAAAAGACCACATCAGCGCCGCAATAAATCGCCGCATTCGCGGTCGCCAGAAAGGTGATCGCCGGCACTATGCAGATGTCGCCGGGACCGATGCCAAGCCCGGCGAGTGCAAGATGCAGGGCCGCAGTGGCGTTCGCGCATGAAAGCGCGTGCGGGCTCTCAACGGCAGTGGCGAACTCGAGCTCGAAAGCGTCAATGGCGGGCCCTGTGGTCAGCCAGTCACTCCTGAGCACATCAATCACCGCCTCTATATCGGCTTCGGAAATCGACTGGCGGCCATAGGGAATGAAATCGGTCATGATGCTTGCTCCGCACTTGGCGACAATCATGCGATGAGTCGCCCAGACAGAAACGGCTCCCCGAAGGGAGCCGCATCCGTGGTGGTGGAGATCAGGTCAGGGCTAGCCCTGGAAAAGGCTGAGAATGATCTGCGGCGCGCCATTGGCGATCGACAGGGCCTGGACGCCCAGCTGCTGCTTGACCTGCAAGGCTTGCAGCTTGGCACTTTCAACCGCGAGATCGGCATCGACCAGGTCTCCGACACCCTGATTGAGTGAGTCCATCAGCTTGCCCACGAATGTCCCGTGGGCTTCCAGCTTCTTGGTGTCGGAGCCGAGATTGGCCAGCGCCTGGTTCACATTGTCGAGGCTGGTCTGGATCGTCGTCGCAACAGCAGTTGCGAAACTCACCGTGCCCAAGCTGGCAGTCGAGGCCAGGGTCATGATGGTTCCGCCGAAGGTCATATCCTGAGATTTCAAGGTCACTGTCCGGGTCGCGTCAGCATCGGCCAGGAATTCGATACCATTGGTGATCGATCCATTGATCAGGTTGGCGCCATCAAACTCGGCATTCTCGATAATCACCTGGATCTGGTCGAGCAGGGATTTGAAGTCGGAATCATAGGCCGCGCGGGAGAAGGTATCGAGCGAGGGGTCCATGGCAGCGACCGCTTTTTCACGCATCTGGACCAGAAGGTCAGAAATGGCCTCGCCGGCCGCCAGAGCCACATCACCGATGGTCGTAGCGCGCTCCAGGCCGGACTGCACCGCATCCAATGCCCGGATATCAGCGCGCATGCCCTGGGCCACAGCATAGATCGCGGCATTGTCCTTGGCACCACCGATCTTGAGACCGGTATTGATGCGCGATTGCGTCATCTCCATCTCATCATTGGTCTTGTTGAGATTCTGGAGCGCGATCATCGCGGCGGTATTGGTGTGGACTGACAGTGTCATGCGACATTCTCCGCAAGGTCTGGCCGCCGCCCTTTTGCGGCGCGTTCCACCTCACTGGCGCAAATGCCGTGCCGGTTTATTCCGTTCGCTTTAAGCGTATTTAATCAGTAACTTAAACAAAAATGCCTCCGCGAGTCACGGAGGCGATTAACCATATTTACCCGGTTGCGGCTGCCCGCCCGGTCAATTTTGCCGAGCGATCAGGCGTGGCGGTTTACAATGCCCGCCGTCTCCGTACGAAGATATTCGAGCAATTCGGAATGGCTCTCCGGCGGCCAGCGCCGTACAGCCTGCCCCGTCTCCTCATCTACCATGAGATAGATGAAGTCCCGGGATTCCTGGTCACGAGTTATCTTCAGACGGGACGTCTTGAACGCCTCCTGCGCAAGCCGGTCGATCTTGGCGACGGTCGCGGAGAGGTCTGAATCGCGCTCTTCACGCTGATTGCGTAAACTGGATGCATCGGCCTGGCTTGCAACGGGTTGAACGCGCGCTGCCTCAGCCTTTGCCCGATCCGATACGCTGTCTCGACCTTCTGCCGCAGGAACTGCCACAGAAGATGATGGATGGAAGCCTGTCTCGGCCATTTTAATATCGCTGACGCGGAGGCATCAGCGCCTCCATGATTGTCGTATCCCGCCGTCAACACCGGGAGAGAATGGCGGCCCCGAAGGCCCGCCATCCAGCCCGCTATTAACGGAAGTAACCCAGGATCGTGCTCGGCGCGGAGTTCGCGATCGACAGAGCCTGAACGCCAAGCTGCTGCTTGACCTGCAGGGACTGCAAGCGCGCACTCTCTTTAGCCAGGTCCGCGTCAACGAGGTTGCCGATACCCTTCTCGAGAGCATCAGACAGCTTGCCAACGAAGTCCTTGTGCACTTCCAGAGACTTCGAACCCGTACCCAGGCGAGCCAGGGACTGGTTCAGATTGTCCAGAGACGTTTCGATCGTGGTCACAATCGTGGATGCGTCGCCTGCCGTCGCGAACGATGCCGCTGCTGCGAGGGTGACAACACCACCGCCCAGAGACAGGTTCTCGTCGGAAATCCGGATAGTATTGGTACCATCGGAATTGGCCAGAGCAGAGATCGAGGACACAGAACCATTGATCAGGTTCGTGCCGTTGAACTCGGCATTGGAAACGATCGTCGTGATCTGATCACGCAGTGCTTTGAAGTCCTCGTTCAGAGCCGAACGAGAAGAAGCGTCGAGGGACGAGTCAGACGCGGCGAGCGCCTTTTCTTTCATCTCGACCAGAAGATCGGAGATTGCCTCACCCGCAGCAAGAGCGACATCGGTCGTCGACGCTGCAAGATCGAGAGAGTTACCGACAGCTGCGTATCCATTCACATCGGAACGCATCTTCTGAGCGATGGCGTAGACACCACCATTATCTTTAGCAGACGCAACAGCCAGACCGGTGTTGATGCGGCTTTGGACCTGCTCGAGTTCTTTGTTGGTAGAATTCAGGTTCTGCAGCGCAACCATCGCGCCGACATTAGTATTGATCGTAGCCATTTCTTGGCCCTTTCCTTTCTAGGTGTGACGAGCTTTTTGCTCGCTGGGTCTTCTGACCCCCTTCGGAAAGAGCAAGGATGGGGCCAATTACCTATTGACCAAGGGCGTTAACTCCGAATCGCCTGATTCGGTCGGCCATTTTTGCCGACTCATTTCTGCCGGGGTAACCATTGGCTCGGCAGAAATTGCCCACAATAACGCAAAAACCGCCCGGCAATTTCTGCCGGTCGGCAAGAATTTATGGTTTCCAGGGGGTTAATACGCAAATCCGGACGCACGAATGCGGCACGAAAACGCGCGGCAGAAAAAAGTAGCTGGGATCGCCGAAGCGATCCCAGCCAGCGAACGAACCTACTGGAAGAAGGAGAGGATCGTGGACGGTGACTGATTGGCGATGGAAAGCGCCTGCACGCCCAGCTGCTGCTTGGTTTGCAGCGACTGCAAGCGCGCACTTTCCTTGGCCAGATCGGCATCGACCAGCGCCCCAATACCTTTCTCGAGAGAATCGGACAGCTGCGTCACGAAATTCTTGTGAACCTCGAGCGACTTGGACCCGGTACCCAGGCGAGCCAGGGACTGGTTCAGATTGTCCAGAGACGTCTCGATTGTTGTCACAATCGTGGACGCATCGCCTGCCGTCGCGAACGATGCCGCTGCTGCGAGGGTGACAACACCACCGCCCAGAGACAGGTTCTCGTCGGAAATCCGGATAGTATTGGTACCATCGGAATTGGCGAGCGCAGAAATCGAAGACACAGAACCATCGATGATGTTCGTGCCATTGAATTCCGCATTGCTGACGATCGTAGCAACCTGATCGCGGAGCGCCTTGAAGTCTTCATTCAGGGCGGCGCGGGATTGCGTATCAAGAGAGGCATCAGAGGCTGCGAGAGCCTTTTCCTTCATCTCGACCAGAAGATCAGAGATTGCCTCACCAGCAGCGAGCGCAACATCCGTGGTCGAAACGGCCAGGTCGAGACTTTGCTGAACCACACCATAGCCGGCCACCTGGGCGCGCATGCGCTGGGCGATCGCGAAGATACCGCCATCATCCTTAGCGCCTGCGACCTTGAGGCCGGTGTTGATACGGGTCTGAGTCTCTTCCAAAGACATGTTGGTTTTGTTCAGATTCTGCAGGGCGACCATGGCCGCCGCATTCGTGTTGACAGAAAGAGCCATTTTTTAAGTCCTCCATTCTGGAAGCAATTGAAGCCGAGTTTTTCGGCCGTGGGCGTTTTGCCCGCACAGGGCGTCGCAAGCCGCATGCCGAGCGGCAGCGGAATTTTTTCGTTATTTTTCAGACGTATAAAATATTAAAAGGCGCCACCCGGTGAGTGACGCCCATTCCTGCCTAGCGCATTTGACCTAGCGGCAGTTTCTACCCGGCTTCCAGCCCCGCTGCCTGCGGCATCAGCCCCTGCATGATTGTCCGGTTGATATCGATCAGATCATCGATGGCATCGGGCTCTCGCATGGCCAGGCTGGTATGCTTGGAAACAAAGATGGACAGAGAGATGATCGATGCCCGCAAGGTCTCCGGCAATTGATTGTCCTCACTTGCACAATCCGTTGCGAAATTACTCCACATCCGGCGATTGAGATCGAGATGCCCGATCCGCCCCTGGATATCCTCCTGGCTCGTCTCCTTGGCCGTCATGAGACCCCGGGTCACATGGGCAAACAGACGATACTCCGTCGCACGCGGATCTTCGCTGCGATTGGACGCAGTCTGGTAGGCTTGAAGGGACATTAGGCCAGTCTCTCCGCTTCATATGTCATCAGTTTTCGACACCCCATCAACGCTTTGTAGAATTCTCCCGCCATCACGTCCCGACTGACCGAGACGCATCGCGCGAGAACTTCCGGATCGGACACCACACCCATGAATTCATTCATGCGAAGAACGAATTCGTCATAGAGCGCATCCTCGAGCTTGTCCGAGAGATACATCATCATGATTGGGAAATAGATCCGCTTGACCGGTGTATTGACGTCGGCTTCCTGCAGGATGTCTTTCTCCCGCAAGACCGAGGCCTTGTTCTTGAGCACCAGATTTGCCCGGCGGTCGCCGTTCTCGACGACTGCGCCGTTGAGCACGAATTTCTCGCCAGGTTTGAGCGAGATTTTCAAAGGCATGGCAGCAACTCCGGAGCCGGCGACCGGCTGTTACGTTGGATTCATCAGCGCTAGACTGCAGAGACTGAGTGAAGAAAAGGTTTCCACCCCGCAGGGCAAACTCCCGATCTCGTTAGCGAGTTCTTAAAACGAATCCTGAGCAGGTGGATAAGAACACCCAGCTAGGTGAGCCCATGCAAGCCCAAACACTTGATCTCGACGCAGAACTGGCAGCCGGCGAGCAGCCGGAAATCCATGATACCAGCGATTTCGCGCCACGCCCCAAACTGCGTATCGATAATTACGTCAATCAATTGCCGGCCGAGACCCGCAAACGCCACAAGAAGGTCGTCGCCCTCATTAAACGGGCCGTGAAGGCCTCGGATAGCGGTGACAATCAGG
>JBELMP010000059.1:0-13801 GCA_042095695.1 Maricaulis sp.
GGCGACGACGATCGAATATTCGAGCGCGCCCTGCTCTTCCAGCGAACGGACGATCTGCGCCACGGTCGAGCGCTTCTGGCCAACAGCAACATAGATGCAGAACAGCTTCTTGCTGTCGTCCTTGCCAGCAGCCGCGTTTACCGGCTTCTGGTTGATGAAGGTGTCGACGGCAATGGCGGTCTTGCCGGTCTGGCGGTCGCCAATGATCAGCTCACGCTGGCCACGGCCAACCGGGATCATGGCGTCGATCGCCTTGATGCCCGTTGCCATCGGCTCGTGCACGGATTTACGCGGGATGATGCCCGGCGCCTTGACGTCCACACGGCGACGCTCGGCGACATCGGTCAGCGGACCCTTGCCGTCGATCGGCTCGCCCAGACCGTCGCAGACGCGACCCAGAAGGCCGCGGCCGACGGAGGTGTCGACGATAGAGCCCAGACGCTTGACGGTGTCGCCTTCCTTGATGCCCCGGTCATCGCCGAAGATCACGCAACCAACATTGTCGCGCTCAAGGTTGAGGGCCATGCCCTTGATGCCGCCCGGGAACTCAACGAGCTCGCCCGCCTTGACCTCATCGAGGCCATAGACACGTGCGATACCGTCACCGACAGACAATACGCTACCAACGTCAGAGACTTTCGCCTCGGAACCGTAATTCTTGATCTGATCCTTGAGGATCGCAGAGATTTCTGCTGCCCGGATATCCATGGACCTACGCCTCTTTCATCGCCGTCTTCATCCCGTCCAGCTTGGTGCGGAGGGAGCTGTCGAACATGCGGGAGCCGACCTTCACGATCAGGCCACCGAGTAATTCAGGACGCACTTGCGTGCGCACTTCTACATCGCGCCCGTAGGCACTCTTCAGCGAAGCCGTGAGGGCTTCGGTCTGCTTCTTGGTCAGCGCAGCGGCGGTCGCCACATCGGCTGACATGATGCCACGGTCTGCAGCGGCCAGGGCGGCGAAAGCTTTCGCCAGCTCACCCAGCTCGCCGGCGCGGCCATTCATCGCCGCGACACCGAAGGCGTTCTTGGTCAAATCATTGAACCCGGCCTTGTCCGCCAGCGCGGAAAGCACGCCGGTTTTCTCTTCAGCCGAGTACAGGGGCGAGGCCAGAGCCTCAGCCAATTCAGGCGACTCAGCCAGGGCTGCACGGAAAGCCGAAAGGTCGGCCTCTACCGCATCTGCAGCGCCGGAGGTCTTGGCCAGTTCGAAAAGTGCGGTTGCATAGCGTCCCGCAGCATTCGCTGTCATGCCGTCTTCGCCGGTGTTCACCGTGACGTCGCTCTCTATCCGGATCAGCGCCCGTGGATCGCCGGATGGCGTAAGCGCTTTGAATTCAACAAGTTATTGAACCTTCTAAAAAGTGCTGCAGCGCACGCGTTTCAGGTTCGGGCGTGCGATAGCACAGGGATAGGCTAGCAGCAAGCCGAAGAGGAAGATGACTACAGCAGCCGGGCCACCAAGCGCAGTCCCCGAAACCGGGTCCGCGCTGGCCGGTCAGACAAAGCTATAGGGGTCGATATCAACCGAAACACGGACCGAGGACGGGGTTTTGACGCGGCTGCGCCAGGCCCGGACATAGGCGGAGATATCAATTGTCTTGTCCGCGCGCACCAGGACACGGCGGCGATGCCAGCCACGGACCACGGCAAGAGGCGGTTCCGCCGGACCCCAGATTTCCACCCCGTCACTGACCGGGGCCTTGGCCGCAAAACTCGCCGCAGCTTCCTCCACTGCCTTGGGATTTTGCGCCATGAAACCGATTGAGGCCATACGGCCAAAGGGAGGAAGGCCAAGCATTTCACGCGCCATGATCTCGGTCTCCAGGAAGGCGTCGCGATCGCCAGCCACCAGCGCCTGGATGGCTTCATGCTCGGGCTGATGCGTTTGCAGCAGCGCCCGGCCTGGACGCTCGGCCCGACCGGCTCGACCGGCCACCTGGACCAGGGTCTGATAGGTGCGCTCGCCGGCCCTTGGATCTCCCCCCGCGAGGCCGAGATCCGCATCGATAACGCCGACCAGGGTCAGGCCCGGGAAGTTGTGACCTTTCGCCGCGATCTGGGTGCCGACAAGAATATCGATTTCGCCGCGCTCCATGCGGGCGACGATATCGGCACCGGAGGATGTGTCAGAGGAATAGATCTCGACACTGTGTTCGGGGAAAAGATGGCACGCTTCCTCAGCCACGCGCTCCACACCCGGCCCGACCGAGGTCAGGCTGTCCTGGGCTCCGCAATTCGGGCATTGCCGCGGCTTGGGCATCGAGAATCCGGTCACATGGCAGACCAGGCGTCCGGTATATTTATGCTCGACCAGATAGCTCTGCGTATCCGGAGAAACCATGCGGTGACCACATTGCCGGCACAGCACAAGCGGCGCATAGCCGCGCCGGTTCAGATAGAGCAGCACTTGCTCCTTGCGCTCCAGACTGTCGCGCATCGCCTCCAGCAAGGGCGGGGAGAGCCAGCGCCCCTCTTCGGCCGGCGTCTCGCGCAGATCAATGGTCGCAACCTCGGGCAGGATGGCTGCGCCGGGGCGTGCCGGCAGCCTGACATGAACATAGCGGCCGGCTTCTGCATTGGTCAGGCTTTCCAGCGACGGGGTGGCCGAGGCCAGAATCACCATCGCCTGTTCCAGCTTGGCCCGGACTACGGCGAGATCACGCCCCTGATAGTGCAGGCCCTCACCCTGTTTGAACGTCGGATCGTGCTCTTCATCCACAATGATCATTTTCAGATTGGGGAAGGGCAGGAAGAGCGAGGACCGGGCGCCCACGACAATGCGCGCGCGTCCTTCGGCCACCTCACGCCAGGCCCGTCGCCGATTCTTCGGACCCGCGCCGGAATGCCAGAGTGCAGGCAGCGCCCCGAAACGCTGCTCGAACCGCGAAAGCACGGCCTCGGTCAGGGCAATCTCCGGCAGCATGATGAGGATCTGGGCGTCCGGATCCTGACGCAGGACCTCGGCGATGGCCTCGAAATAGACTTCGGTCTTGCCGGAACCGGTAACACCATCCAGCAGGGCCGCCTGGAATCCGCCCGCGCGGACCAGCTTGCGCAGCACACCCGCCGCCTCCGCCTGGAGCAGGGTCAGATCCAGACCCGGACGATCCGGATCCGGCGGGTCGAAGGGTGGATCTGTAGGACGGGTGACCGAGCGGAGCGCGCCGGCATCGGCAAGCCCCTTGACCACACCGGAACTGACCCCGGCCTCGCGCGCGATGTCGGCAGCGCTGGCCTCGCCGAGCCTGGCCATGACATCGAGCACTTTCTCGCGGGCGGGCGTCATGCGGGCGGGCACATCCACCCCCTGCGAATACACGGTTTCTGTGGGTGAGGGCCGCAGCGCATCCTGGCTTCGCAGGACCGAGCGCAGGACGATACCGGGCGGCTGCACCAGATAATTCGCCGTCCAGTCCACCAGCTGTCGTGTCCCCTCCGGGATGGGGGCGCCGCCGATCAGCCCCTCGACCTCTTTCAATTCGCGATCGCCTGGCCCCGGCTTGACGGCCCAGACGATCCCATGCGCCGTCCGCTTGCCGAGCGGCGCAGCAACATGATCACCGGGTTGCAGGGCCAGCCCCTCAGGCACCCAATAATCGAAGGCTTCAGGCAGGGGCATGGGGAAAAGTATGGCAGCCCGCGCAGAATAGCGGTTTTGAGATTTCGCGTTTGGGTCAGACACGGGTCATTATACAGGCTGATTCGCAACGGGGTTCGGTCGCAGCTTGCCGTACTCGTCCACGGAGGCAAAGCATCGATGGCGACATCAACTGAGGACAATCCGCTTGTCGAGATTGCGCAAGTCCGGTCTATCCTGATGTCGCATCCCGATATTGTGCGGGAGGATGCAGAACTCTTCGCCCGGATTATCGATATTCCCAGCGAGGATGGCGTTGTGGATCTGGCCTCGGCGGCACGCGAGAAGCTGGCGGGCGAATTGCGCCAGCTCAAAGCCGTCAATGAAAGCATTGTCGAAACAGCGCGCGCCAATCTGGCCATCCAGTCCCAGATCCATACCGCCGTGCTCGCCCTGCTCGAGACCGATTCACTGCACGCGCTCGACCGGAAAATCTCCAGCCGGCTGACCGGCGCGCTCGGGGTCGATCTCTGCCGGGTTCTCATAGAGGGCCACGCGCCCCTGCCTGACGGGGAATCCATTCTTGGCGCGGCAGAAGGTTTTGCGGCGGATGTGCTGGGTGAAAAAATCGAGCGACTCGGTATGGTCGATCCGGAATGCGCCCATGAGCTCTACGGTCAGCAGGGGGCCCGGATGCGGTCCCAGGCGCTTGTGAGGCTCGATTTCAAGGGCCGCGACGGCGTCTTCGCCCTGGCCGCGCGTGATCCGCATCTCTTCCAGCTTGGTCAGGGCACGGAATTGCTGAACTTCCTTGCACGTGCCGTTGAACGTCTTGTGGTCCAATGGATGAGCGCGCGCTAGCTCGGCCGGCTGCAGAAAGCCTGGACGCCTTTCTCACACATCTTGCCGGCGAGCGCCGGCTGAGCGAGAAAACCGTGGACGCCTATCAGCGCGACCTGGCCGGGTTTTTGAGCTTTATCAGCCTGCATCAGGGACATTCACCCAGCCTGTCCGAACTCGGCGTACTCACGGTCGGCGATTTTCGCGCCTTTATGGCGGATCGGCGGCGCGGCGGGCTGGCGGCGCGATCGCTCGCCCGCGCGCTATCGGCGCTGCGCACCTATTTCGCTTATCTGCACCGGCGCTATCAGCTGAGCTGTCCGGCCCTGGACCTGGTGGAATCGCCAAGAACTGCGCGCAGCAAGCCCAAACCGGTCAGCGAAGCCGGCGCGCGGGAAATGCTTGAGGAGGCAGCGGCGCGAGACCTGCCAGACTGGGTCGAGGCGCGCGATGTCGCGATCCTGTCTTTGCTTTATGGCTGTGGCCTTCGCATCTCCGAAGCCTTGGGACTGTCTGGCGCGGACTGGCCGTTTGACGAGGTGCTCCGGATCCGTGGCAAGGGCGAGAAGACACGGATCGTACCCGTCCTCGCCCCGGTCCAGGAGGCTGTGGAGCGCTATATCCAGCTTTGCCCATTTGATCTGGATCGGGATTTTGCCCTCTTTCGCGGCGTGCGCGGCGGCGCCCTCAATCCACGCCAGGTCCAGAAAACCGTCCAGGACCTGCGAGACAGGCTGGGACTGGCCCCGACCACGACACCGCACGCGCTGCGTCATGCCTTTGCCACCCACCTCCTCGCTCATGGCGCGGATCTGCGGTCCATTCAGGAATTACTTGGGCATGCCAGCCTGTCGACGACACAGGTCTATACGGAGGTGGAATCGGCGCGGCTTCTGGCGACCCATCGAGCCGCGCATCCGCGCGCGCGTCGGCGCTAGGCTGCCTGTTCCATTTTCTGGTGTGTCCAGTGGATCACTTCACGACCGGTCACTTCATCCAGATCCTGACCGCCCTGCTCAAAGCCTGCCTTTTCGAGAACGCGATGCGAGGGATTCCGGTCCGCCGGCGTCCGCGCGATAATCCGGCGCACCGCCGGGTCCTCATACGCCCAGTCCATCAGGGCACGCACACCTTCCGTCGCCAGGCCCTGCTCGCGATAGGATAGCAGCATTGAGTAGGCGATCTCGACAGCGCCATCTTTCGTCGGACGACCGCGGAAACCGCCAGCACCGAGGAGGCGGTTCAGCACGGGCGAGATATAGACCCAGATATACCAGCCCGCATCTTCAGGCCGAGCAGCAAGCTGCTCAGACGCCCAGCGCATCGTATTCTGATCCATGAATTCCGGTGGCCAGGAGGGCTCAGGCGCGACACCGAGTGCATCGAAAAACGCCATGGGTGTCTCGACCTGAAGCCGTGAGAGCTCTTCGGTCAATGCGACAAGCCGCAAGCGCGGCGTTTCTATTTCGATCTTGGTCATCACACTCAAACTCTTGGCCCCAATGCCCCCGCCAAACGGAGGCCCAATCGCTTGATATCTTTATGCCTGATCGGACACGGTTTGTCCGATCAAAATCGTGTTAGACGCGAAATTGTCAAAAATGCCCGGAGGAAGTCAGGCCTGCATGGTCCAGCCTTCCACGCCCATGGCCGCCTGACGGACGGCTTCAGTCAGGGTCGGGTGTGGATGGCAGGTCCGGGCGACATCCTCGGACGCCGCGCGGAATTCCATGGCCAGACAGATTTCTCCAATCATTTCACCAACATTGGCACCGATCATATGCGCACCCAGAATTTCATCCGTTTCTGAATCTGCGAGGATCTTGATGAATCCGTCCGTCGTGTGATTGGTTCGCGCGCGGGAATTGGCCTGGAAGGGGAATTTGCCCTTCTTGTAAGCGCGCCCCTCGGCCTTCAGCTCGTCTTCGGTCTTGCCGACACTTGCGATTTCCGGCGCGGTATAAACGACACCCGGAATGATATCGTAATTCACATGGCCGGCCTTGCCCGCAATGAGCTCTGCACAGGCCACGCCCTCATCCTCGGCCTTGTGGGCCAGCATCGGGCCATGGGTGCAGTCGCCGATCACCCAGACATTCTCAGCGCCGGTGCGGAAATGATCATTCCCCACAAAGCCCCGCTGATCGGCTTCAATGCCGACAGTTTCGAGACCGAGACCTTCGGTGTAGGGCCGGCGCCCGATGCAGACCAATACCGTATCTGCTTCGAATATCTCCGTGTCTCCGCCCGCAGACGGCTCGAGGGAGACTTTTAGGAGATCGGGATCACTCGCATCCACACCGGTCACCTTGGTGCCGAGTTTGAAGTCCATGCCCTGTTTGGCAAAAATACGCTGAGCGGTTTTCGCCAGTTCAGTGTCCATGCCGGGCAGAATGCGATCTAGATATTCGACCACGGTCACCTCGGCGCCAAGGCGGCGCCAGACCGAGCCCAGTTCGAGCCCGATCACGCCGGCACCGATCAGCAACAGCTTGCCGGGGACTTTTTCCAGCGACAACGCCCCGGTCGAGGAGACCACACGCTTTTCATCGATCTCCACGCCCGGCAGCGGTGTCACCTCCGACCCTGTGGCGATCACGATGTGCTTGGCGGACAGGGTCGAGACATCGCCATCGGCATCGACTTCCACCTGACCGGCGCCGGCAATGCGTCCCTTGCCGCGGATATAGTCCACGCCATTCTTTTTGAAGAGAAATTCAATGCCCTTGGTCAGCCCGTCAACGGCCTCATCCTTCTGACCAAGCATCGTCGGCAGATCCAGTTCCACGCCCCCGGTCTTGATGCCCATGGCCTCGAATTTGGTTTCCGCTTCCTCGAACAGTTCGGAGGCATGAAGGAGGGCCTTGGAGGGAATGCAGCCGACGTTCAGACAAGTGCCACCCAGCTTCCCGCGCATCTCGACACATGCCGTCTTCAGCCCCAGCTGACCGGCCCGGATCGCACAGTTATAACCGCCGGGACCGCCCCCGATGATGACGACGTCGTAGGATTGGGACATGAGGGCCTCTTTTGCTGGGATCAGGACGAATGGACCCTATCTATATGCATACTCTTGCGCAGAATTTAAGTGGCAGGCCTCAGCGAAGATAACCGGCGCGATACAGTATGGTGAGCCCCATGGCGATACCCAAGTCGATCACGTTGAAAATCATGTCGACCAGGGCTGCATTGCCGGCATAGCTTGCCTGATAGCTGGTACCGAAGGAGGAGTAGACCCAGAGCGCCAGATCGAGGGCGAGCGCGCCCAGAAAGATAAAATAGCCAAGGCGCCGGCGCAGCAATATCAGCGCCGCGGCAATAATATAGCCCGTTACATAGAGGGACCACAGACCGAACAGGTATGGCGCGAGGGTCGACATGAATTGCCCGATCGAACCTTGAACCTCGATCCAGCCGATGCGGTGCGCTATCGCCACACCGAGGAGAAGGCTCGCATAGCAGGCACGACCCAGCTGTGAGATCCAGACAATCCAGAACAAGAGTCTCATCGCAAGCTCGCCCTATTTGTCCGCCCGAGGACGGCGCCGGCACATGCTGGCAGTCCCGTCACCCTGTGTGAAATCTAGGGCCGGATTGGCGTCTCGCCAAGAGAAAGATGGACAGGACAACCAGAATATCAAACAGGTTGAACAAGGTGTCGACGAATACCGTCAATGGACCGATTGTATGGTCGGTTCGGGGGTCTTGAGACATATAAATCCAGACCGAAAAGTCGATAACGAAACCGGTCAGATAGACCGGCAGGGCCGCCCATTGCCTGGACCCGTCATTTTTTAACCGGCCGGCCATTCAGATAGGCGAGCAAGACCGCCACCATGCAGAGATCAACGAGGTTGAGCAGGTTATTGTTGAACATGGTCCATTGGCCTGCGGAATACTCGACCCGGTGATCCAGAGACACATAGGTCCAGAGGCTCAGATCGATGATGAAGGCAGCGGAATAGGTTGCGACAGCGCAGAACCGGCGATTCCATATCAGGACCGCACTGACCACATAGCCATAAATATAGATCGCCCAGGGCACGCCGACCCAGAGCGGCCCGGTCAGGATGTATTCTACAAAAGGGCTGGCAAAACCCTGGGGATTTTGTCCACCAAAGCGGACGAATGCGGCACCGCAGGCGAACCAGATCGCAATGGAGCTGCGCAATGCGATGGTAAGTGCCAGAATGACGTGAAGGTTTCGCCTCAGCCAGGGCAGGGCTTGCCCGGCTGCGGGACGCACCTGTCGCCCGGCAATAGCACACGGTTTCTGTACGGCTCGGCACAGCCAGTCAGAGGCGGATCTGTACACGGCGAATCCCCAAATTCAGTCGCTTTAGGGATTCTATTTAATTCGCATCCGAATTATTTATAGTCAATTTTTATGACCGATGTGACGTTGGACGCACTTTAGGCGCGGCGAGGTCGGTGAATATATCCCCAGACCGCAAGACAGGTGAGCATGGCCAGGTCAAAGAGATTGAAGACCATATCCACCAGCGAGGCCTGGCCGCCATAGATCGCACCATATTCATTGACCGTCGTCATCGAGACCCAGACGCCTGCATCGATCAGAAAGCCGAGGCAATAGATCGCCCCCGCCCACCAGACCTGTCGCAGCGTGAGGATGCCCGCAGCAATATAGGCGAGGGAGAAGCCGAAGAGCGGAACCATCAGCGCCAGCGGCGCGTTCAGGATCAATTCGGACATATAGCCGCTGAAACCCATCGGATTGGCGATATCGAAACGGTGCAGAACCATCGCTGAATGATTCAGCAAAGCCCATCCCCCGCGCAGGACAATGAGCCCCCCGATCAGCCGTATGAGGAGGGTGTCGCGTGTCACAATCGCCTCCGATGGAGCGCCTAGAGGTCGAAGAGCAGACGCTGCGGATCTTCCAGGTTTTCCTTGACGCGAACCAGGAAGGTTACAGCCTCCTTGCCGTCGACAATGCGGTGATCATAGGACAGGGCCAGATACATCATCGGACGGATAACCACCTGACCATTCTCGGCCACGGGACGCTCCTGAATCTTGTGCATGCCGAGAATGCCAGACTGCGGGGCATTCAGAATAGGCATGGACATAAGCGACCCGTAGACCCCGCCATTGGAGAGGGTAAAGGTCGCACCCTGCATATCCTCGATCGTCAGCTTACCATCGCGGGCATTCTTGCCGAGGCGGATGATCTCCTTTTCGATCTCCGCCAGGGACATCTGATCCGCATCGCGCACGACCGGTACAACCAGGCCACGATCGGTGCCGACAGCGACGCCCATGTCATAGTAATTCTTATAGATGATATCAGTGCCATCAATCTCAGCATTGACGGCCGGGATCTCTTTGAGCGCGTGGACACAGGCTTTCACAAAGAAGCTCATGAAGCCCAGCTTGACGCCATGCTTGGCGACGAAGGCTTCCTGGTGGGCCTTGCGCGCCTTCATGATCGCCGACATGTCGGCCTCATTATAGGTGGTCAGGATGGCAGCAGAATTCTGGGCATCCTTGAGGCGCTTGGCGATGGTCTGGCGCAGGCGTGTCATGCGTACCCGCTCTTCGCGCGGACCGGTCTCGCGCGGGGCTGCAGGTGCAGCGGATGGAGCCGCAGACGGGGCCGCTGACGTCGTCGCGGCAACCGGCGCCGGTGCTGCAGCGGCCGCTTTGGCGTCCGCCTTGGTAATACGTCCGTCCTTGCCCGTGCCTGCAATAGCGCCGGCATCGAGATTGTTTTCCTGGATAACGCGCTGAGCAGACGGCATCGCGATCGCAGATCCGCCGGCCGTCGCGGCAGCCGGTGCCGTACCGGCGTCAGGTGCGGCAGTCGGGGCAGCTGCGCCTTCGCTAATCCGCGCCACCGTATCGCCCGGCGCAACGCTGTCACCTTCGCCGACCAGCAGCTCTGTCACCGTTCCGGCCACCGGTGAGGGCACTTCCACCGC
The DNA here is from genome assembly GCA_042095695.1 of Maricaulis sp. GTDB lineage: Bacteria > Pseudomonadota > Alphaproteobacteria > Caulobacterales > Maricaulaceae > Maricaulis. The sequence goes on from JBELMP010000059.1 coordinate 10,363, forward strand.
CACCTTGTCCGTCTCGATCTCGACCAGGGCCTGATCGACTGCGACCGCATCACCGACCTGGACCAGCCAGCTGCCAATCGTGCCTTCCGTCACCGACTCGCCCATTTGCGGCACTGTCGCCTCAATCACTGCACCATCGCTCGCAGCTTCCGCAGCAGCAGGCGCGTCGGGCTCGGCAGGAGCGGCATCTGCAGCCGGAGCGGCAGAAGGCGCGGCGGCACCGCCAGCCAACTCGGCAAGCTTGGCGCCGATCTCAACGGTATCGCCCTCCTCGGCGGTGATAGCAGCGATCACGCCATCGCTTTCAGCACGAACCTCGACAGCGACCTTGTCGGTTTCCAGCTCCACCAGAACATCGTCCTTGGCGACGCTGTCACCGGCCTTGACCATCCAGGCCCCAACAGTGGCTTCGGTCACGGATTCGCCCAGCTGCGGTACGATAATGTCGGTCATTTCGATCTCTTTTCCTCTTGAAGATCAGGGCGCCCCTCAGGACAGCGCCTCTTCAACCAATGCGTCTTGCTGTTCCTTGTGCTTGGCGGCGATACCGGTGGCCGTTGAAGCGGTCGGTGGCCGGCCGATATAGCGCGGGCGCTTCACATCACCGGTGATCTTGCTCAGCACATATTCGAGATTGGGCTCGACGAAGGTCCAGTAGCCCATATTGAACGGCTCTTCCTGACACCAGACGATGTCAGCACTCTTGAAGCGCTCCAGTTCAGCCAACAATGCCTTGAACGGGAAAGGATAAAGCTGTTCGACGCGCATCAGGTAGATATCGTCGACGCCCTTCGCCTCACGCGCCTCGAGCAGGTCGTAATAGACTTTACCGGTACACAGGACCACGCGGCGGATCTTCTCATCCGGTTGCAGCTCGATCGTCGTGTGTGACGGCTCATTATCGGGGCGTTTGGGATCAGCATCATCCCACAACACACGGTGGAAGGAGGAGCCCGGCCCCATCGCCGCCAGCGTGGACACGCAGCGCTTGTGACGCAGCAGGCTCTTGGGCGTCATGATCACCAGAGGCTTGCGGAAATTCCGGTGAATCTGACGGCGCAGAATGTGGAAGTAATTGGCCGGGGTGGAGCAATTGGCCACCTGCATATTGTCTTCCGCACACAGCTGCAAAAAGCGTTCGGGGCGTGCCGAAGAGTGCTCCGGCCCCTGCCCCTCATAGCCATGCGGCAAGAGCATCACCAAGCCGGACATACGCAGCCATTTGCGCTCACCGGAGGAGATGAACTGGTCGATTATGACCTGGGCGCCATTGGTGAAATCACCGAATTGCGCCTCCCACATGGTCAGCGTATTCGGCGCCGACAGGGAATAGCCATACTCGAAGCCCAGCACCGCCTCTTCCGACAGCATGGAATCGATGACGTCATATTTTTCCTGCGAAACGTCGAGATTATTGAGCGGGGTGAAGCGCTCTTCGGTCTGCTGGTCGATAATGTGCGAATGGCGCTGGGAGAAGGTCCCGCGACCGCAATCCTGTCCGGACAGGCGCACCGGAAAGCCCTCGGTGAGCAGCGTACCGAAGGCGAGATGCTCGGCGGTGGCCCAGTCAATATTCTCGCCGGTCTCGATCATCTTGCGACGACCTGAAAGCACACGATTAAGCGTGCGGTGGATATTTACATCCTCGGGCACGGCGGTCATCGCCATGCCGACCAGTTCGAGATTCTCCATCGAGGCGGAGGTCTCTCCACGCCGGTCATCACCCTCTGGCAATCCAAGCCCGGACCAGCGACCATCAAGCCAGTCCGCCTTGGCCGGCTCGAAATCCTTGCCAGCGTCGAACTCCTTATCGAGAAATTCGTCGAACTCATTCTCCATGGCCTCTGCATCAGCCGCGGTGATCAGACCCTCGGCGATCAGACGGTCCTGATACTTCTTTTTGACCGGCGGCAAGTCCTTGATGATCCGGTACATGATCGGCTGGGTGAAGGTCGGATCATCGCCCTCATTATGGCCGTAGCGGCGATAGCAAATCATGTCGATAACGACATCCTTGCCGAATAGCTGGCGGTATTCCGTGGCGATTTTTGTGGCGTGCACGACGGCTTCAGGATCATCGCCATTCACATGGAAAATCGGGGCCTGCACCATCAGCGCCACGTCGGACGGGTAGGGGCTGGAACGGCTATCCTTCGGATTGGTGGTAAATCCGATCTGGTTATTGACGATGAAGTGGATGGCGCCGCCCGTGCGGTGACCGCGCAGGCCGGACAGTCCCAGACATTCGGTGACGATGCCCTGACCGGCAAAGGCCGCATCGCCATGGAGCAGAAGCGGCAGAACATTCATCCGCGGCGTGCCCGGTTCCTCGCGGCAATTCTCTTCCTGCTTCGCGCGTGCCTTGCCGAGCACGACCGGGTCCACCGCCTCGAGGTGAGACGGGTTGGCGGTCAGCGAGAGGTGCACGCTATTGCCATCGAATTCACGATCCGAGGACGCGCCGAGATGATATTTCACATCACCGGAACCGAATTCATCCTCGCCCTGGGTGTTGCCACCCTGGAATTCATGGAAAATCTGGTGATAGGGCTTGCCCATGACCGCGGCGAGAACGTTCAGACGTCCGCGGTGCGGCATGCCGATAATGATGTCCTCGACCCCCATGGCGCCACCGCGCTTGATGATCTGCTCCAGCGCGGGAACCATGCTCTCGCCACCGTCAGCACCAAAGCGTTTGGTGCCGGGATAGCGCTTGTGCAGGAATTGCTCGAAACGCTCGGTCTCGATCAGCTTGGCGAGAATGGCCTTCTTGCCCTCGACCGTGAACCGGATGTCCTTGTCGGGACCTTCAAACCGCTCCTGCAGCCAGGCTTTCTCCTGCGGATTGGAGATATGCATGAATTCAACGCCGATCGACCCGCAATAGGTGCGGCGCAGAATGTCCAGCATGGTCCGCGGCGTCGCTGTTTCCAGGCCGAGATAGCCATCAATGAAAATCTCTTCGTCCAGCGCATCGCCGACAAAGCCGTAAGTGGCCGGGTCCAGCTCCGGCTGCGGGCCAAAATCCGTCAGCCCCAGCGGATCCATGCTGGCCGCCAAATGTCCGCGCATGCGATAGGCGCGGATCATCATGATCGCCTTGATCGAAGCCTGGGTGGCCTTGCGCACATCCGCCGCGCTGGCCTCTGGCGCCTTGGCTTCGACATGGGCAGCGACCTTGTCGACCATGGCGGCCTCATCGGCACCGATATCACCAAGGGCCGAGACCAGTTCGCCATTTGCCGCCCGGGGCCAGTCCTGGCGCTTCCAGGAGGGCCCGGCCGCGGCGCGGGCATTATCGGCCGCGCCATCGCCCAGGCTGGCGAGGAAGTTCCGCCAGCTCTCCGGAACCGAATTTGGATCGCGGGCAGAGGCGGCGGCCATCTGCTCGAGGTAAAGCGCGTTGGCGCCCTGCAGGAAAGAGGTTTCCAGGAAAGCC
>JBELMP010000060.1:0-13705 GCA_042095695.1 Maricaulis sp.
GGCCGTATACAGCTTCCTGGCCCAGCGCGCTGACGGTGTGCGACGCTATTCCGATAGTGCCAATCCACGACGCTTGCGTGGGGCCGAGTCCGAGTCTGTCTTTGTCGCGGATACCTCCACGATCGATCCGGCTCTGCGTCCGGTCGCCCTGCGCAATCGTCTTGAACCAATCGCCCGTGTCATTGACAGCCAGGCATTATCGCGACCGGTTTTCGCGCAAATGGTGTCTCTGCCCGAGGCGATGCCGGATGCGCCCGTCCTGGTCCTCTATGATGCCTTCCTTTGGGGGGTGCGCGCGCCAGCCTGGGAGATCGTGCAGAATCTGGTGGCCGAGGGGCGTATCCCGCCATTGCATGTCGTTCTGATTGACGAGCTGGACCCGCAAAGCGCCAACCAGGCCTATTCAGACCAGGCGCAATTTCTGACCGAGGAACTCCCGGCGGCCTTGCTCAGCGAGGGGCTGAGAGGGCCGTTCATCCTGGCAGGGGCGTCGCGCCGCGGTCTGGCAGCGACCGTGGCGGGCTTGCATGCAAACGATGGCGTGATGGCGGTGATCTCACTTTCAGGATCGTTTTACTGGGCGCCTGACGGTGAACCGAAAGAATGGCTGTCGCGCACCTTGCCGCAAGGTGAACCGGGCCGACCGCGCTTTTTCCTCGCCGCCGGCAGTCTGGAAACCATGCATACGGCGCAGAATGAGGGCGCGGTCATGCTGACTGCAAATCGCAACATGTATCAGGCGCTGCTGAGGCAGGGATATGAAGCCGACTTGCACATTTACTCCGGCGGCCATGACGTCGCGGGTTGGCGCGGCGCCCTCGCGGCTATGCTCGTCCGGGTTTTCGACTCCCCTTAGCCGGTCCGACGGAATGTAGATCCCTGCCGCGTTCTTGGAGCGCGAGGGATTTACGCGTTCGAATCGAAAGGACGATCAGATCTATGACTTTATCCAAGACACTTCTTGCTGCCATCCTGCTGACCGGTCTGGCTGGCGGTGTCTCTTCCGCCGCCGAGGCTGGAGAGTGGCGACTCAATCCGCGACTCTGCCCGGATCTGCGTGAGGATATGCGCGACCAGCGCCGCACCTATGGCGTGCGTGACCTGCGTGAGGACATTCGTGACGGCCGTACCGTCAATTGCCCGGCCAGCGCATGGGTTTGGGTGAATGATCGAGGTCATGTCGTGCAGACACGACAGCGCCGGCCCGAGCCCGTGGTCATTCGTTTTGACCAGGGTCGTCGCGCCTATTACCGCAATGGCCGGACCGATGTGAATATCGTCTTCCACTTCGACTGACCCGTCTGAAGGCGTCGGTGTCACGCTCACACAGACTGATGCCTGCGACAGGGCCGGGACGACGCTCCCGGCCCTGTCGAGCCGTCTGAACGCCGTCTCGGAGCGCCTCTGTGGTGAACGCGATTAATCCGCCTGCTTGATGGGCTTGCCCGGACCTTCCGGGCGCGGGCTGTTATTGCCGATGAGGCCGGCGCTGAAATCAGCGAGATATGGCGCCCAGCGATCCGCGCGTGCGGCGATATAGATCATCGGGCCATCCGGATTGGACCTGAAATTGGAATCGGTAGCGACGACAAAGTAGTTCTCGCCCTCGCGGACCATGAAGGGCGAGCCACTATCGCCGCGCGTGGTGTCGCAATTATGGGCCATGGTATTGTCGTCTGCGATATCGACCATGTTGCAACCGATATTGCCCGACAAATGCGTGCCGGTATCCCAGCTATAGCCGGCCTGGTAGAGCTCTGCCTGACGCGCTGTGCGGGCGCCGGATTCATCCACCAGCGCTCTGACGCCGACATGTCCCAGGCTTGCGCCAAGAGGCTCGCTCAGACGAAGCAGGGCCCAATCGGTACCATCAAAGTCTTCGGTCGAGTTGAACCTGTCCTCATTCCAGTCCGGGTCCATGAGATAGGCGGTGACGCGTGAGCTGCGCGGCCCGCCCGGCAGGTCGTAGCCGGTTACGAATTCGCCTCGCGCATCGATCTGGTTGTCCTCGGCAATGCAATGGGCGGCGGTGACAATGACATCATCCGCGATCAGCGTTGCAGTACATGCCCCGCCTTCGTCGAAATCGACCTGTCCGATCACGCTCCAGGGAAATTGAGCGGTATCCATGAAAACGCGATCATCGCGACCGAAGAAGTGATCATTAATGCCCAGCGGCCGGTCTCGGCCGATACAGTCCGCACGATCCGAGCGCGCCTCGCAGCGCCCATCACCGATCTCCGGCTCATTGCAGACACCGTCAAACGCGGTCTCGCAGCTGTCATTTCTGAAGCGGAGCTCGATCACTGTACCGCAATCCGCCAGGTCAGTGGCCTGGGTGCAGGCGCCGGTACCGAATCCCGGCTCGTCGCATTCGCCATCATTGGCCCAGATGCAGGAATTATCCTCCACGCCCTCGGCGAGACGCCAGCAATCAGAATAATCCGTGCCGCGTTCGCAAGCCCCGGTGCCGAGGCCGGGGTCGTCGCACTCGCCATCATTGGCCCATCGACATGTATCGACTCCACGATAGCGACCAGGATTGGTCATGCCCGGCTTTTGAATATTGATGCGCAGATAGCGGCCGATTTCGCGACTGCTGAGGCGCTCCTCCTCTGACGGCGTTTGAGCCTCGACTGGGCTCACGACCAATCCGAGGCCCAAGAGTGCAAGCATTAGAATGCGCATGTGTTTCTCCCATCCCTTCCCGGCATCATGCACCGGGTAGTAGGGCATTTCCAAGGCGTAATCGCCGGGCCCGGGATTGTCCGCGGTGCAGTGGTTCATTCAGGTGAATGAGTGCCCGATGAACCCGGCTTTCAGGATCAGCTCAGCTCCGTTTGCGTAGAACGGTCGCTCATTATCGCGCGCACAGGATCCAAAGGAGCAAGAGATGAGTTTTGTGAAATCCGCCCTCGCAGCAATCGCCCTTGCCGGGCTTGGCACGGTCGGCGCCTCCGGCGCCGCGCTTGCGGGCACCTGGTATGTCAATGCCAATGCGTGTCCCGACCTGCGCGAGGACAGGCGCGACAGCCAGCGCTGGTCAGGTTTCGGCGATTTATATGAAGACCGTCAGGATCGTCGGGTCATCAGTTGTCCCGAACATGCCTGGGAATACATTCCCGATCGCAATGAGCGCTATTACGGCGCCGAACGCGGCAGCGGAGCGCGTCTGGGAACACCCGGCACCGTCTATCTGGACCATCACGGCCGCTTCTTCCGCCGGACCTTCTTCGGTGAGTATCACCAGATCCATGTCGTCATTCATCATGGCCGCAGCGGTCGCGGGCATTACGGAAATCGTGACCATCACGGCTATCGTGGCCAGCACGGCAATCGTTACGGCCATCATTACTGATCAGCGAGCAGGATCTCACCTTGAAGATAGTGGTGCGCGTGGCCGAACAGCGCGACGCGTTCCCCTTTCGGGGTGACTTCAAGCACGCCTGGACGCGGACCGATCTGCCGCGCCAGCATGCGCGCCTTGCCGAGGCGCTCGCCCCAATAGGGCGCCAGGGTGCAATGCGCCGAGCCGGTCACCGGGTCCTCATCGACACCGGAGGCCGGGGCGAAGAAGCGTGAGACAAAATCGGCATCATTACCCGGCGCCGTCAGAATGATGTTGGTATCGAGCTTTTTCAGCAGCCCATGATCGGGCTCTGCGCTGCGCACCAGGGCCTCGGTGGCCAGGACCCACATCTGATAGTGCGCACCGTGTACCCGTTCGACATCCAGCACGGTTTCCGGCGAGGCATCGATGCCCAGTGCCGCCTCGATGGCGTCGGCCTTCTGTCCGGTTCGATAATCAACGCGCGGGAGATCCATGGCGAAACCGCCAACATCCCGGCCCACGGCCAGGCGACCGGAGCGGGTGTCAAAATACGCCGTCGATCCGGTGACATGCCCGCCTTCCAGCAGGACCGCCCCGGCAGAGAAGGTGGCATGGCCACACAAATCCACCTCTACCGCGGGTGTGAACCAGCGCAAATCCCAAACATCCTTGGCAGTTTTCACCACAAAGGCGGTCTCGGACAGATTGTTGGACGCCGCGATGCCCAGCAGCACATCATCCGCCGGAAACCTGTCCAGCAGGCAGACGCCGGCGGGATTGCCGGAAAAGGCTCGGTCAGGATCCGCGAAGGCATGAATTTCAAAATAGGGAATGCGGGCCATGGGCGGCTCCATTTCTCGCTGTATGGAAGGGAGAAGTGCCAAGTCGCTCCGCCGAAATCAATGGGGCAGGAACGCCCTTACCAGCGCTCGCTCACATGCGGTTGAATACGCAGCGGCAGGTCCGGATCTGTCTGATCAAAGCCCGCAATCAGGTCGAGGGTAATCTCTGCCCCGTCTGCGTAAGCCGAGAGGGCATCGCTCACCTGTCGTTCCGCTTCGCCCCGCAGGCGACGGACCTGCCGCACCATGCGGAAGCGCCATATATCGACCTCGGCTTCGAGCTGGTCGAAATCCTCCGGTCGCTCATCATCTTCCAGCGTACGCCAGCGGCCGATATCGAGATAGGCCAGCGACAGGCGCTCGCCTTCCTCGGCTTCAAAAACCTCGATCTCGGTGAGCATGGATTGATAGACGATCGAGGCGGATAGCAGGCCGTCCGTATCACTCTCCGCATCGATCCAGCGGGTGAAGTAATCGACCGCTTCCAGGGAGGAGCGCGAGGCCGCGGTCGTCCAGAATTCGGTGCTGTGGCGATTGAGCAAGAATTCGCGTTCGGGGTCGATAATCAAGACAGTCGGGGTCGCGTAGATCGCAGCGATGCCAAAGCGATGCATCACAGCGTGATTGCGATCGCGCCAGCCGACATCGACAAAGCGCAGGACATAATGGTCCTCGATCAGCTGGGAGACGGTGTCATCCTCGAAATGATGGGCCAGCGCCCGGCTGTCATGACACCAATTCGCACCAAGCACCACCAGCAGGCGTCGATTTTCCGCGAGTGCCTCAGCGAGGCCGGTTTCGATGTCGACCATGGCCTGTGCATCATCAACAAAGGGGCGCGGATGATCGTCCTCCGCGTGCGCGAGCGGCGCTTGCAGGACGAATAAGAGCAAGAAGGAAAGGGCTAGGCGGAGCATAATCAGTCCCGGTCAACGCGAATACTGCGCATACCTAATCATGCTCCGCCCGTCATGCCCAGTGACAGTGCCGTGAGATTAGCTGGCAGCCAGTGCTGCCAGCCTTGCGTAAACGCCGTCACCGCGCGCGGTGAGCTGGTCATGCGTACCCTGTTCCACGATCCGGCCCTGATCAAAGACCAGGATCCGGTCAGCATCGCGGATCGTGGAGAGCCGGTGGGCGATAATAATCGTGGTCCGCCCCTCCATTACCGCATTCATCGCCAGCTGGATGTCGCGCTCGGTTTCATTGTCCAGGCTCGATGTTGCCTCATCCAGGATCAGGATCGGCGCATCCGCCAGAATGGCACGGGCAATTGCGACACGCTGCCGCTCGCCGCCGGAGAGTTTCACCCCGCGCTCACCCACCAGCGTGCGATAGCCGTTGGGCAGGGCGGTAATGAAGTCATGGGCATGCGCCGCCCGGGCCGCTTCAATGACCGCTTCCGGCGTCGCATGCGGCGAGCCATAGGCAATGTTTTCGGCAATCGAGCGGTGAAACAGGGCAGGGTCTTGCGGCACCAGGGCAATATGCCTGCGCAGCGATGCCTGGGTCACGGACCTTACATCCTGATCGTCAATGCGCACGCCGCCTTCATTCACGTCGTACAGCCTTTGTACCAGCTTCACGAAGGTGGATTTGCCCGATCCCGTCGGACCCACGAGCGCCACTTTCTCACCCGCGTCAATGCGAAGATCGAAATCCTCATAGAGCGGTCGCGACTGTCCCGCATAGGTGAAGCCGACATGATCGAAATGGATCGCGCCAGGACCCGGCTCGAATTCGGGGACGCCCGGTGCATCCACGACATCGGGCTCCTGAATGTCAAACAGGGCCAGGTCCTGCAATTCATCGAGCGAACGCTGGACCTGCTGCACTTCCTCACCGAAGCGACGCATATAGCTGGACATCAACAGCACGGCGGTGACCGCGTAAACGACATCACCGGGGCTGGCCTCCCCGCGTTGCCACAGCCAGACCATGGCGCCGACCAGCCCGCCCTGCATGATCAGAACGATTACGGTTTGCAACAGCCAGGTGTTCACAAAGCGGAACCAGGTCTTCATCGCCTCGGCGCGCCAACGCCAGGCCAGACGGTTGAAGCGTCCATCCTCGATCGTCTCGGCGCCAAAACTTTTCACCGTGGCAATCCCGGTCACCGTATCGGCAATCGCGCCGCCCAGCTTGGAATCCACCGCATTGGATTTCATGTTTTGCGGGTGGATGTAGACGCGCGAGAGAATGATCGCCGCGGCCATGGATACCGTCGCTATGAAGAGTGAAAACGCACCGACCCAGGGCCAGACCGTCATCATGTAGATGCTCTGCCCATACAGCACAGCGACCGTTGGTATGAGGGAGAACCAGGTCACCGCTGTAATCGTGTCATAGGCCCACATGCCGCGAGAGATTTTGCGGACGACCGAGCCGCCGAACGTATTGGCGTGCCAGTCCAGCGAGAAGCGCTGAACCTTCGCGAACGTGTCCGACACCAGATCGGCCATATTCGCTGACGAGAAGGGAATCTCGCAACGCACGGCCAGCTGGCGCAGGGCGTGAAAGATGATGCTCACAATCATGAAAATGGCAAAGGCCATCCAGTGACCGGACGCGATGGTTTCGTCACCGCTCAGGGCATCAATCATCCGGCCGGCTGCGACCGGAATGAAAACATCAACAATCGTCGCGATCGCAGTGAAGCCGGACAGGCCCGCGAACAGGAGCGGCCGGCGTTTCCACTGCCGCACGAGATAGGCCATGAGCTGGCCAATGGGCAGGGAATTGGCCCGCGGCTCATCATCATGATCAATGAAAAGGTCCGTCGCCGTGGCGGGATCGGAGTGCAAGTCCTCGGTGCGCAGCTCGGCGCTTTTCAGGGACTCGTCTTGGGCATGCAGCGTATCAGGCATGGTATCGCGGACCTAAAGGGTCCGTCCTCGTAAAGGCATTATATCTGGAAACTGGACAGGCAGCGGATGGAAAATCACGCACAGCGCGCCGCGAGGCGCTGACAATGCGGCGAGAACGATCGCTGGGGCGTCCTCGGATCTAGATGAATGCTTTCACGGATACACTCTCCTGAAGGGCGAAAGGTGGCAGCGTGTTACACCCGCTTTTGGCAACCAGCAAGATCGCTGTGGCGTAAAATCCGCGAGTGTTGCCATTCTGCACTTATTGCAGCGCCGCCTCGTCGATCACCGTGTAGTAGAAACTCGCCATTTCATCGAGATCCTCGACACGAATGCGTTCATCATCGCCATGAATGCGCGTGGCATCGCCCATCTCGGCGCTCACGGCGGCGTAACGATACAGATTGTCCGCAGTGCCAGCGAAGGCGCGAACATCTGTGGCGCCGGTGACCATGTAGGGCACGACAGGTGTACCATTAGGTGCATGTCCGGCGGCGGCGCCGGCGATGAGAGCCCAGGCCTCGCCCTCAAAGTCGGCGACAGGGGGCGCCTCGGATGCCCATTGGTCGGCTTCCACCGTTACACTGTCGAGATGCGCGACAGAGTCGCGCAAATGCGCGAGCGCGCTGTCTATCGTATCGCGCGGGTGCAGGCGCAGATTGATCTGTGCCGTGGCGGATTGCGGCAGAACATTATCCTTGATCCCGCCCTCTATGACCGTTGGGGCAATCGTGGTGCCGAGGAGGGCGCGGGCTGCATCCTGTTCCATCAAGGGGCCGGTGATCAGCGGACCGAAAACCTCATGATTAGCGGCGGCGTAGCCGGCAAATCCGTCCATCTGGTGGGCTGTTGCATCCAGCATGGCGCGCGTTGGCCCGCCATCAAGCGAGTGCTCGAACGGGTTTTCCTCGATCGCAGTGATGGCCCGGGCCAGCAGGCTGATGGCGGTCTGCGGCGGCGGCGTCGATGAATGGCCGCCCCGTGCCCGGGCGGTGACGGTGACCGTCATATAACCTTTTTCGGCAACGCCGATCATCGCGGCGGGCGCGCTGGTCAGCGGGCTGTCGAGAATGGTGAGCCCGCCTTCATCAAGGGCAAACCAGGCCTGTTCGCCGCGCGCATCAAGCAGCGCCGCCGTACGCCGCGCACCGACGCCCCCCACTTCCTCGTCCGGGCCGAGCGAAATGTAGACTGTGCGCTCCGGCTGTGAGCCGTTTTCCAGATGCCGTTCTACGGCATGCATCAGCGTAATCAGCTGACCCTTCATATCCAGCGTGCCGCGCCCCCAGACATAGCCCTCGGCAATCACGCCATCATAAGGCGGGTAGGACCATTGATCCTGTGTGCCCGGTTCGACCGGAACAACATCCTGATGGGCCAGAAGCACGACGGGCTGCAGGCTCGGATCACTTCCGGTCCAGGTGAACAGGATCTGGCCATCGCCGAGATCCGTTGGGTCCAGCTGCGCGTGCATGAGCGGGAATGTCTCGGCGAGGAAGGCGCGAAAGGCTTCAAACACCTCCCAATTCGCGCGGGGCATGTCCGGCACCGAGACAGTGGGATATTGAATCGCTGCAGAGAGGTGGCCCGCAATCACAGTCTGATCAAACGTTTCACCGCTATTGAGCGGGGTGACATCCGGTTCCTGTGGCGCCGAACATGCGGTCAGTCCGACCGAGCCGGTGATCATGCCGATGATCAACGCGTGTGAAATCTTCATTGGACCTTCCCCCACTCTCCATGAACAGGGTGGAGCATGCCGCACGCTGCATCAAGTCTAGGACGAACTAGAAGGTGAAGCCGAGCTGGGCATAGCCGAAGAGAGTCCGATCCGGCGCTGGGGAACCGGGCACGGTGTCCGCAAACTCGCCAGGGAAGAGCACCGAGGCGCCCAGCTCGAGCTCAAGCTGATCCGGGATGAGCTGATAGCGCATCCGGCCATCAAGCGTGTGACCGATAAAATCTCCCGACTGGCCGGACGGGTCTTGCAGGCGGGCGATCACCCAGCTGTCGCGCGCGCTGGCCAGCGAGGCGGCAGACCAGGCCAGGCGCGCATCCGAACGCGGTCCCGGATTGAGCTCGAGCCGGATGCCCGGCGCACTCAGATTGGCCGGGGTGAGCGGGCCATGAATACTCGTATTATTGAGATCCGTGCGGCGTGATCCGAACAGCCGTTCATACTGGTCGAACCGGTCATCATCGGGATCATCATCACCGCTCGCCCAGTAGTATTCCAGGGCGAGGCGAGGCTCCCAGGGCATGTCGAATGTGTAGCCGAGATAGCTCAGGAACATGGTTGCGCTGACATCCAGGTTCTGGACATCGGACGGAGCACTGCTGGCGCGCCGCCGGCCGAAGCGCCAGGCGCCTTCGATATCAATATCCAGGCGTCCGGGCTGCGGGCTGCGATACAGGCGAAAGCCCGGCGTGACATAATGCCGGTCCGGGGTCTGGAAAGCATCGCTGTCGTTTTCCTCCAGCCCGTAGACGAAGATCTCGCCTGTGAGGTCGGGCCATTGATCAGCGATAATATTGGCGCGCCGATAATGCAGGCCCCAGATCAGCCGGTTCCACTGTTCCTCATCTCCGGACAGCCGATTGTCATCAATCGACGCCCGGTCTCCAGGTTGCCGTGACAGTGGCACGACCGCAATGGCGTGGAATTCATCGCCCGATACGGCACGGCTTTCATAGTGCAGCCCGGTATAGCTCTTGATGACATTGGCGTAGCTGACACGCTCAATCTGACGTTTGGAGCCGATCGAGACGGTCTGACGCCCAGTGCGCAGCACCGCCGACCAATCCTCCCCGATCGGGGCAGGGGCGTCGGTTTCGACATAAAGCTGGAGGATGTCGAGCGGATTGACAAAGCTTGTGGATAGCGGCGTTCCGCTGTCGGTCTCATAGCTTCGGCTATCCTGCAGTTCGAGGCCAAAGGTTGCAAAACCGGCGTCATAGCGACCATGGAGGAGTGTGCGCAGGAAGACCGCCTGGTCACCGCCTGAGCCGCCGGCACGGAATTGCCCGGACAGGCTTTCATAGCGGATACGCGCTTCGCCGCTGAAGCTCAGGCGGGCGGATTCTTCTGCGCTGGCAGGCAGGCCCGGCCAGGCCAACAGGGTCGCCGCCACGGCAATGGATCGGACAAAAGACTTGCTCGGCATGAGTTCCACCCATCACTATTTCATCGCGGATCGGTTAGAGCGTTTTTCCGGATATTTCAATACTCGTTGAAATGGGGTGGCGTGCATGAATGATGAGATAGCGGTGCAGCGGCTTTCCGCCCTTGCCCAGGTCACACGGGTGAATGTCTTCAAACAGCTCATGCGCGCCGGACCCGATGGCATCAAGGCGGGTGTGCTCGCGGACCGGCTTGCCGTAGCGCCGAACACGCTCTCAGCCCACCTCGCCGTATTGTCCGAAGCCGGCCTGGTGACGGTCAGGCGAGACGGTCGGGCACGGATATATGCGATTGAGCTTGAGGCGATTGCGGATCTGTTCGGTTATTTGGCAGATGATTGCTGCCAGGGGCATCCGGAAGTCTGCGCCCCGCTGGTGCGAAGCGGGAGCGAGCCGGCCTGTTAGGCGCGCAAATCCGGTTTGAGCGCCTGCTCCAGCCGGTCAAGCATCGCGCCTGTTGGCGCCACCAGCCTGCGGGCATCCAGATCCATGGATCCCGCGACGCCTTCCATTGTCCACCAGGGTTTGCCACTGGCCGGGTCGAGAACCCAGTGCACCAGATTGCGAACCTTGCCGGACAGGGATTTCAAGCCCGAACGAACAATATAGGCATCGCCCGCGCGCGGCCAGCGCCGCGGGATGATCCGCGTCTCCAGCAAGGCCGAGCCAATACGCGCATCGCTCTCCTCGCGGTGAAAGGCGACCTCTTCGGGAAAGGCGTCTTCGAAATTGACGCCGGATTGTGAGACGCGTCCCAGCAGGACATCGGTGCGGATCCGGCCAAAGGGGCCGATCTCGGCAGTCCCGAAACATCCCATGCCGATTTGCTGCAATCCCAGACGGTCGGCTTCGACAAGCGAGGCTTGCGCCGCCGGGCCCTCCTCCTGGACGCCGCGGGCAAGTGCCAAGGCCGGGGTCTCGACCTGCAGGGCTGCAAACGCTTCAACAAAGCGTCCTGGCCAGGCGAAGGGGCGGGCTTCAGAAGGCGAGACATGCTCCAATTCCACGCGGAAACTCGCTGCGGGCTGTCCAGCAGCCCCGTGCGACATGATCAGGACGGCGTCAGCGCTGCACGCGGAGTAACCGGTCAATCCGCCATGGATAACAAGGGGCGCTCCGGGGCGTGCCTCGGCGAGGAATTTGATGTGGATCGACCGTGCCGCGAGCGTTGCATAGGTGTCGCTGCGAAAGACGCCGCCGAGCCCGGCCAGCCGGGCCAGATTGCCAATCGCCTCGGTCGCCTTGGCAAGGTAGAATTGGACATTCATATGCCCGAGCTCGTCGCACTCCCAGGCATTCGCATTCCCGCGCCAGAGCTCATGCATGCTCATTCCCTCGCATAAATCGACTAGGCGGCCTGGCAGTTGGCGCAATGACCGAAGTATTCGATGACGGATCGCTCGATAACAAAGCCCGGGGGTATATTGGAGGCCTGCGTTTCCGCCGGGCGCTCCTCGACCATGCCGCAATTGGTGCAGATAAACAGGCCAGCGCCGCCACAGCCATGGCTGTGGGTACAGCCGACAAAGGCATTCAACGCCTCGATCTTGTGAACAAGGCCGACCCCCATGAGGAAATCAAGTGCGCGATAGACGGTAGGCGGTTTCGCTGAACCCTCGCCGGGCTTGAGCGCCTCGAGCAGGTCATAGGCTTTTACCGGCGCATCCGCCGTAAGCACCAATTCCAACACGCGCCGCCTGACGGGCGTGAGGCGCTCACCCCGCTGATTGCAGAGTGTTTCAGCTGCCGCGAGGGCGGTATTCGCAGATTCACGACTCATAATTGCAACATGTAATGGGAATCACGTTGATTTCCCAGCCCTGCCTGCTTGTAAACGGCGCAATAGTAACATTATAACGTCCGCGGTGTTACTTGATAACGTAAATAGGTGGGTCATGCGTTCCGTTATTCTGTCTTCTGTCGCTGTCGCTGCAATCAGTGTCGGCACGGCATACTCTCAAGATCAGGCTGAGCTTGATGATGTCATTACGGTGACCTCTACTGCGCTGGAGCTCCAGGCTGACGAAGTCGCCGGCTCTGTCGAAGTCATTAGTCAGCAGCAGATCGAGGACGGGCTGGTCGGCTCGCTCGCGGACTCGCTGGTTCACGAGCCAGGTGTGACCTCCACCTATTACGGCCCGGCATCAAGCCGCCCGGTGATCCGGGGGCTGGGCGCTGATCGTGTTCGCGTTCTGGCGAATGGTGTTGGCCTGATCGATGTGTCCGCGGCGAGCCCGGACCATGCTGTCGCCTCGGAGGCGCTGGAAGCCGAACGGATCGAGATCCTTCGCGGTCCGGCTGCCATTGCTTATGGCGGTGGCGCGATCGGTGGCGTGGTGAACGTGATTGACGGTCGCATTCCAGAAGAACGCGCGGAAGATGGCCTGGAAGGCCGGTTTTACGGCGGTTTCACCTCGGTCGATGAGGGCGAGACCGGTGCCGGTCGGATCCGCTTTAATGCTGGCGAGCTGGTCTTCCAACTCGAGATGCTGACCCGGAACGCCCAGGATTTCGATATTCCCGGCTTCGCGGAAAGCGAGCTCGCACGCCTCCTCGAGGAAGAGGAAGAGCATGAGGACGAGGATCACGATGATGATCATGACGAGGATCATGACGAGCACGAGGAAGAAGAAGAAGTCTTCGGCACGGTAGAGAATTCCGGCCTTGATTTCTCCACGGGCTCGATCGGTGTTTCCTGGGTCGGCGAGCGCGGCTTTATCGGTGTCGCCTACAAGTCGACTGAAGCGCTCTACGGCATTCCCGGCGGTCATCACCATCATCATGAAGATGAAGAGCATGAGGATGAGGATCATGATGATGACCATGATGATGACGATCATGATGAGCATGACCACGAGGAAGAGGGCGAGGAAAACGTTCGCATCGACCTGATCCAGAAACGCTATGACCTGCGCGGTGAATTGCGCGATATCAGCGAGCACATTGATCGTATCCGCTTCTCCTTCGGCGTTGGCGATTACAAGCATGCCGAGCTGGAAGGCGACGAGATCGGAACGCTCTATACCAATGAGGGCTGGGAAGGTCGCGCTGAAATGCGTTTCAATGCGACGGAGATCAATGGTGGCCTGTGGCGCGGCGCGGTCGGCGTGTCCGGCTTCAATCGCGACTTCAGCGCGATTGGTGAAGAAGCATTTGTACCGCCGTCCGAGATAGAGGATTTCGGTATCTTCACCACGCAACGCTGGGATGCCGGCAATTGGGGCCTTGAGGGCGGGCTGCGCCTTGAAACGCGCGACATCGATATCGCTTCAGCGAGCCGCAGTTTCGACACCACCAGTATTTCCGGTTCTGTCTTCTGGCGTCCGCAGTCCGAGACCTTCATGGCGGTGACGCTCTCCTCAAGCGAACGCGCGCCGACAGATATCGAACTGTTCGCGGACGGGGCTCACGTCGCTACTCAGACCTTCGAGATCGGTGATCCGAATCTGGATGTCGAGGAGGCGCTGTCGCTCGAGTTTACGGCC
>JBELMP010000061.1:0-13577 GCA_042095695.1 Maricaulis sp.
CTTGAATACGCTCCGTATTAAATGGCTTCGCAATAAATCCGTTTGCGCCATATTTAATCGATTCAACAACATTTTCAGAGGAACTTTCTCCTGAGACCATTACGGTGTATGTGCTTGGCGACGTGTCTTTGACTTCTCTAAGGATAGTAATACCGTTCAGATCAGGTAGCTCGATATCAAGAAACAAAATGTCGATGGACGTTTCTGTAATCATTTTCAATGCCCTCCTACCCAAAGACGTTTGTAAAAACTTGGGCTCAAGAGGCAAATCACTCGCGTCGATACAAGCATTAATAGCTCCTCGCAATAAATCCCGCGTGTACTCAACATCATCAACAAGCAATATATTTATTATGCGCTGCATAAATATAGCCTCATGGATTAGTTTCTTTTTTTAATACATCCTGAATTATATTCAATAAATCCAAACTTCCCGAAATGCCATGCAATGTCTCGCCACGGCGCAAAGACTGCAATGCTTCGTTAGCAATGTCCGATAAAAACTGATAACCAAAATTTCCTCCGGCACCTTTTACAATATGCAGTTCTTTCATCAAGCCACCAGCATCAATCGCCTCGATAAAGTCTCGAATGGCTCTCGCATGCTCCATCAATCCAGTAATGAATTTTTCTTTCAAAGGCCCATCGACTTCGTCCGCCTGCGCCGCTAGGGCGAGCGCATCCGGGTCGGCGCCGAGAACCGCGCTGAGCTTGGCGATTTCACCATCAATCGCGTCACAGTCCAGTTCGCCGTCAATCCGGTAGTCTGCATTGAGCTGATAGGCATTGTCGAAGGCGGTCAGAGCCGCCGGCACTTCGCGATCACGCAGATTGAGATCATCGATCGGCGTCAGCAGCGCATCGCCAAGACCATCGCCGACATCCTGGCTCTCATCGCCCAGGCCCAGAGAGACGCAGCCCGGAAGCATCAGAAGTGAAGCGGTGGTGATCGCGAGGATGGCAGGTTTCATGGGAATCTCCTTGGTCTCCGGCATAGCGCCACAAGCGGGCCAGGCCAAGCGAAGACTCTGTAACACCAGGGTTTGTCTTTACGCTGCCACAGGTTCGAGCGCGCTGCTGAGCGCATCGAGGTCGGGCGCAATATCCCTGACCTGGACCGGACGCGCCAGCACGGCTGCCAGGGCCGGGGGCGGGGCGATGGCCTCGCCGACGAGCGGTTCGACAATGTCGGCGAATTTATAGGCATGCGCGGTGGCGCCGACCAGCCAGCGGCGTTCTTCGCGCGTGCTGGCGGACAGGCGTGCAAAGGCTTCCAGCCCGGTCGCTGTGTGCGGACAGGCGATATAGCCACCCTCCGCCTTGGTCTGGAGGATGCGGGCCTTGATGGCTTCATCCTCCACCCGCACCACGCCGGCAATGCCATCGGGATCGATATGGGCCAGGCGCTCAAAATTGCTCGGCGCGCCGACATCCATGGCATTGGCCAGCGTGGCTATGGCTGGCCGGGCCTCATAGGCCCCGCTTGTCTGCCATTCCGACAGGGTTGGATTGGCATTGGTGGCCAGAATGACGGGGCCGATGGGCAGTCCTATCTTGCGGGCGATGATGGCGGCGACGGCATTGCCCAGATTGCCGGTCGGAATGATCAGCCCCGGAGCCTTGCCGGTTTCCGCGTGCAGGTTGAGCGCGGCCTGCGCCCAATAGCTCATCTGCGGCAAGAGGCGGCCGATGGAGATGGAATTGGCCGAGGTCAGCCCGTGCCGCCGGTTCAGCGTCGTGTCACCGAAGGCTTGTTTCACCAGCGCCTGGCAGGCATCGAAATCACCATCGACCCGCAGCGCCCGTACCGGTTCTCCCCAGCAGCAGAGCTGGCGTTCCTGAAAGGCGGAGATCCGGCCCTTGGGAAAGAGGATGACCGCCCGGGCATTCTTTGCGCCCTCGGCGGCGCAGCCGACAGCGCCGCCAGTATCGCCGGACGTGGCCGCGAGCACGGTTATCGGATCCTCCGGGTCGGCGATGCGGTCAAATGCGCGAAACAGGAAACGCGCGCCGAAATCCTTGAAGGCGCCGGTCGGGCCGTGAAACAGCTCGAGGATGCGGGCGCCCCCCGGCAGGGAGATGATCGGGGCCTTGAAATTGAAAGCGCTGGTGCAAAGCGCCGGCATGTCTGTCGCCAGGGCGGTGCCTGCGAAAAAAGGCGAGAGCAGACGTGCGGCCAAATCGGCAGCGCCGAGGCCCTCAAGCTCAGCCGGCTGAAATGCTTCGGGCCAGCTCTCTGGCAGATAGAGACCGCCATCCGGCGCCAGACCCGCGCGCAGGGCTGTGTCAGCGGCGACAGACGGGCTTTGGCCGCGCGTCGAGACGTATCGCATCAATAAACCTCAGCCGCATGCGGGTGAATCTGGACATCGAGCCCGCCTGATGCCAGCGAGGCTTCATAGGCAGTCGCGGGACAGTCAGCATCGGCAAAGGCCTCGGCCATGGCGTCGCGGACGCTGGCGATGCGGTTGTCCCGGGCGAAGGCGAAGACTGACGGGCCTGACCCCGAGAAGGAACATCCAAGAGCGCCGGCTTTGCGGGCGGCAGTTTGCACCGCGGCGAGCTCCGGCAGGAGGGGCAGGCGTTGCGGCTCGATAAGAATGTCTTTCAGCCCGGACTCGAACAGGGCGAGGTCCTCGGTCACACAGCCCGCCACGAAGCCGGCGATGTTACGGCTGTGCTCGACCGCGGTGCCCAGCGGCACTGTTGCTGCCAGCAGCTCCCGCGACATCTGGGTCTCGATCTTGCGATCGGGGTGAAACAAGACGCAGCTAATGCCCGCGGGTACGGGCAGCGGTCGGATAAGCGGCGGGTTCAGCCGTGCCGCAATCACCAGCCCGCCATGCAGGGCCGCCATGACATTGTCCCAGGGCGGGGGATCGGCCGAGACGCGCTCACCTTCCATCGCGCACAGCAGCAATGTGTCGTCGTCGAGATTGGCATTGAAGGCCGCATTGGCCGCACCGGCAGCAGCGACGGCGGAGGCGGCTGAACCGCCCATGCCGGCGCTCATCGGAACGCCTTTCTCGATGTCCAGCACCAGGCCGTTCAGTGCGCCGCAATGTTGGCGCACGGCCTCGGCAGCCGCGAGTGCGCAATTGCGGTCCACCGCGGCGGGCAGGCTGTCGACAAGCCCGCTGACCCGGCCCAGCCGGATTTCAGGGGCTTCGATCAGGCGCGCCGTCACCCGGTCGCGGGCCGCATCGAAAGCGAGGCCCAGCACATCAAAGCCGACGGCAACATTGCCGATACTCGCTGGCGCGCTGGCGCTGAAATGTCGAAGCAGCGGTTTCATGAGGCGATATCTTGCCGGATTCGAGCCTGTAAATCAGCGTCTGATACGCCGTCCCCGGCTACTTCCTGGCCCGCCCGCCCCCGCTGAATATCCATGATATCGGCGAAGACGGCTTCGGCGGTCGGCCAGCGGCCGGCACCCTTGCCTCGCATATAGCGTTCTTGCTGCGCCAGGCTGATCAGAAATCCATTGGCCTCATTGCGCAGGCTTGAAAAGGGGTGATCGAGGGGCAGTGCCCGCAATTCGACCCGCGCTTCCACCTGCCCGTCCGGATCGATGCTGCATCGACCGACCTGTTTGATCACAAGATTGGCTTCGCGTGCCGCATCGATCCGCTCCGGGGGGAGGTCGGAGAGGCTTTCGCGTGGAATGTCACGCAGGTCGGGGGCGCTGCCAAAGGCATGCTCGCAGATTATGGCGAGCTTGTCGGCCGCATCATCCCCGTCCAGATCGGTAGAGGGATCGGCTTCGGCGAAGCCTCGAGCCTGCGCTTCCGCGACCGCATCAGCGAACAAGGCGCCATGATCAAGCGCATCGAGAATGAAGTTGCAGGTGCCGTTCATCACGCCCTCGACGGCCTTGATGTCCTCGCGGTCACGCAGATAGTCGAGAAGCTCCAGGATGGGCGCGCCACCGCCCACCGCCGCAGAATAGCGCAACAGGCGTTTATGCTCGCCCGCCAGTGCGCCAAGGCGATGGAAGTCGAGCGCGATGACTGCCTTGTTGGCGGTGACCAGATCCGATCCCTCGCGAAGTGCGGTCTGGCAAAGACTGCGCGCAAATCCGGTGCCGCCGAGCATTTCCACCACAATGTCCGGCGTTTGGGCGAGCGCTTCCTCTGGCAGGGCGGTGAAAGCGCGCCCGGGATAGGCTTCGGCGTGTTTTTCGGGGTTTCGGACCAGGACGGGATTGAGCTCAAACCGGCCCGGATGGGCATCTATATGATCGCAGACCCCGGCGCCGACGGCGCCATGTCCGAGCACGCTGATGCGCAGCTTGCGCAGTTCGCGGGGCTGTGCCGGTGCGCGGTCGACCTTGGCGATCCGGGTCGCGTAGGACCGGCCGAGGGCAGCGACTTCGATGACCACGTCGAGCGTTTCCGCGGTGACAATGGCCTTGTCCTGGACCAGGCCGCGGCTGACATCGCGCGCTTCCGCATAGCTAAGCCGGTCAAAGCGAAGGGCGTCCGGGTTTTTTGCCGGATCGTCGGAGTAAACACCGTCGACATCCTTGATCAGGCGCGCCCGATCAGCTTCGAGCCAGTGCGCGAACATGACAGCCGTTAGGTCCGTGCCGCCGCGTCCCAGGGTAACGGGCCCGTCTTCGGTTTCACCGAAGAAACCCGGAGCGACAATGACATCGGCCTCGTCAAAGCGGGAGAGCACGCGGGCGCGGTCCAGACCGGTCAGCTTGGCATCGAGTGGATCACCCTCGGCCATCAATCCCATTTCATGCGGATCGAGCACCGCGGTGGGAACACCGCTGCGTTCCAGCGCCAGACCGAGCAAGGCCGCAGACTTGAGTTCGCCGCAGCGCACGAGACGGGCAATGCCGGCGCCGTCGGCATGATGGCCGACCTCCTCACCAAGAGCGAACAGCCCATCGGTTTCACCGTCGAGAGCGGAGACAACGGCCACGACTTTCTCGCCCTCGCGGACATGCCGGTAAATCTCGTGTGCGATCCGCGCATAGTCGGATGTCGTGTGCAGGACCGAGCTGCCGAATTTCAACACGCTGAGGCGCGGCGCCTTGCTGGCGAGGTAGAGCTTGTTCACGGTTCTGGTCCTTAACTGAATTACTGTTGTTTCAAGTCTGGTCTGGGTTTCAAGTACAAAAAAACCCGCTCGCCTGGCCGGGGAGCGGGTCGGGTGTGTGCGGTCTGGTTCTTCCGCTAAGCCACGCCGTCCGCTCCCCCCGTCCAGGAGGAGATGGTGGTGGTCATAATGGTGGTGTAACCGAGGCCGCCGCGCATCTGGGCAGATGCGCCGTAAACGGTGCCGATAAGGCGATATGTCGTAACCGACTGGGCCATAATACACTCGTTTGTCGCCAAGCTGACCGAAACCGGTTGTGCTGCGATTGCGAACTTCCGAGACATAAAAAGCCTCAAGTCTGAAGTTTCGTCAAACAAAAAATTCATTCACGACCATGTTTCCACCTGAGATGGGAAAAATTTTGCTTATCCATCCCGTGTCGCATGAAAAAACCCCGCTCCTTGAAACGGGGTCTTCTCGCAAATGATGGCGTCCGTCTTGCTCTATTCGGCAGCCGGCTCGAGTTTCCTCTCAGCGAGACGGTCCGCCCGCGGGGCAGCCGCCCGGACATAGGGCTGAACATGATCTTCGAATGTCTTGAAGTTATCGATGAACATGGTCACGAGACGGTCCGCTTGAGCATCATAGGCTGCTCTGTCGGACCAAGTCTGGCGGGGGTCGAGAATGGCGGCGTCCACGCCTGGAACATGGACGGGCACCATGAAGCCGAAATTTTCGTCCTCACGATAATTCGCCCGCTTGAGCGAGCCATCAAGGGCAGCATTGAGCAATGCCCGAGTCGCCTTGATCGGCATGCGCTGTCCTGTGCCATAGGCGCCGCCGGTCCAGCCGGTATTGACCAGCCAGCAATCGACCTGGTGTTCGGCGATGAGTTCGCGCAGCAGCGCGCCATACTCCGCCGGGTGGCGCGGCATGAAGGGCGCGCCGAAACAGGCTGAGAAGGTCGCCGAGGGTTCCGTCACGCCTTTTTCGGTTCCGGCGACCTTGGCCGTATAGCCCGAGAGGAAGTGATACATGGCCTGCGCGGGGGTCAGCTTGGCGATCGGCGGCATGATGCCGAATGCATCGCAGGTCAGCATGATCAGGTTTTTCGGCTGTCCGCACGTGCCTGTCGCGCTGGCATTGGGAATGGCGCTGATCGGATAGGCGCCGCGACTGTTCTCCGCCAGGCTGCCATCATCGAGATCGAGCTGGCGCGTGACCGGGTCCATCACGACATTCTCCAGCACCGTGCCCCACATCTTGGTTGTCGCGTGGATTTCCGGCTCGGCCTCTTCGCTGAGCCGGATCATCTTGGCATAACAACCGCCTTCGAAATTGAAGAGGCCATTGGGTCCCCAGCCGTGTTCATCATCGCCGATGAGCGTGCGCGAGGCGTCCGCGGATAGGGTGGTTTTTCCGGTCCCTGACAGGCCAAAGAAGATTGCCGCATCATCATCGCCGCAATTGACGGAACAATGCATCGGCATGATGTCCTTTTGCGGCAGCAGGTAGTTGAGGATGGTAAATACCGATTTCTTGGTTTCACCGGCATAGGATGTGCCGCCGATCAGCACCATTCGGCGCGCAAAATCGACCGCGATCACGGTTTCTGAGCGACAGCCATGTCGCGCCGGATCGGCTTTAAAACTCGGCAGGTTGATAATCGTGAATTCAGCCTCGAAGTCGGCATAGTCGGCCGGCTCGGGAATGCGCAGCAGGTGCCGGATAAACAGCGAGTGCCAGGCAAGCTCATTGACCACGCGCACCGGCAGCCGGTGCTCCGGATCGGCACCGCCGAAGAGCTGCTGAACAAAGACATCGCGGCCGCCCATGTGTGCCTGGAAATCCGACAGAAGTGCGTCGAACTGTTCCGACGTCATCGCCTCATTATTGTCCCACCAGACCTGGTCTTCCGTTAAGGCATCACGAACCGTGAACTTGTCCCGGGCGGAGCGGCCCGTATGAGCGCCGGTTTTCACAACCAGGGCACCACCTTCCGCAATCTCGCCTTCTCCATGGCGAACAGCCTCCTGGTAAAGCCGCGCCTCATTCCAGTTGAGATTGACGACGCCAGCCTTGAAACCGAGAGCGGCAAGACCGCCATCGAGACCATCTACTGCGGACATTTTATTTCCCCCGACTGGACCTCCCATGACGCGAGGCCTTTTCAATTCCTTTGACCGGTCCGATTTGCGGATCCGGGACGCGCGAGCAGCCTGTTCCGAGGACTGCGATCAGAGCCGTCAACCCTAGCGCCGGTATCAGATCAGCAGCCGAGATGAAAGCCTCAACGCGGAGAAAATCCAATGCGAAAAATATGCCGAAGTGCATGTTATCGCGAACATTTCTCGGATGTTCGCGGTAACTCGCGAGCGATTGCAGATAGATCAGCTGAATTCGAACCTGTGCGACCATGCAACTGAAGTTTTTCAGTCGCCTGCCCACAAATGAGGCAGGTCGACTAGTCGTCGGGAAGCGGAATGAACTCGCTTTCGCCCGCTGGCAGGGTAAAGCGTCCCCCGGCGGGAAATCCGGTCGCGCCGGCCTGGCGCCAGTCGGCCTTGGCGATTTCGAGGCGTTCCTTGGTCGATGCGACGAAATTCCAATAGATCTGCCGACTGCCCAAGGGTGCGCCGCCGCAGAGCATGATTTTACTGTCCGCGCTGGCGGTAAGCTTCGGCGTGCTGCCGGTGGCTAGAACCGCCATCGAGCCCGGCTCGAGGGGCGAGCCATCGATTTCCACTTCCCCCTCTACAAGGTAGACCGCGCGTTCTTCATGGTCGATGTCGAGTCGGGTCTGCGTTCCTGTCGGCAATTCGCCATGCAGGTAGAAGATCGGTGAGAAGCTGTCGACCGGCGCCTCATGCCCCCAGGCGTCGCCGAGAATGAGGCGGTAGCGGGCGCCATCGCGATCGAAATCCGGGAGAGTGTCCGCCGGGGCGTGCTGAAAAGCAGCCTCGGCATCTTCAGACTGCTCTGGCAAGGCGACCCAGGTCTGGATCCCGTACAGATGCTGTCCGGCAGCACGTTCCTCTGGCGGTGTACGCTCGGAGTGCACAACGCCATGCCCGGCCGTCATCCAATTCACATCACCCGGCCGGATTACCGCGTCGACGCCAACGGTGTCCTGGTGTCGAATAGCCCCGCTGAACAGATAGGTCACGGTCGCCAGACCGATATGGGGGTGGGGGCGCACGTCCATGCCGGCTCCAGGCTTGAAGGTGACAGGGCCCATCTGGTCAAAGAAGATGAAGGGGCCCACCAGGCGGCGCTTGGCATGTGGCAGCACGCGTTTGACCTGAAATCCGTCGCCAAGGTCGCGTCCGCGCCCAGGGATGATCTGCTCTATGCTGGCGTTCATGGGTCGATCCTTCGCGCTAAACGGCTATAATCAGTTTGTCACAATTCGCCGCAGCGGGTTGATCCTGGGATAAAATGTGGAGGCGGGGCCATGAAATCAATCATCGCGGCCGGATTGGGATTAATTTTCACCACGGCAGTAGCAGCTCAGCCGACACCGGACCAGCTGGAGACCGCGTCTCTCTTGCGCGATCGCGCGCTTGAAAGTGAACTGGCCTGGGACATTATCGAATCCCTGACAACCGAGGTCGGCCCGCGTCTCGCCGGTTCCGAGGCGGAGGCCCGCGCGCGCGACTGGGGGCAGGCGCTGGGCGAAGAACTCGGGTTTGATCGAGTCTCCATCGAAGAATTTACAATGCCGTTCTGGGATCGCGGTGAACTCGCGATTCAAATGACCGCACCCTATGAACAGGCGCTCTATGGCACTGCGCTCGGCGGTTCCGGACGCTCGCCGCGCTTGCGGCCGATCAATACCGATATTGTCTATTTCCGTACCGTCCGCGACTTGATGGCGGTCGAGGATGGCGCACTGGAAGGCCGGATCGCTTTCGTTGATGGGGAGATGATCGTGCGCAGCCAGACCGGCGCTGGCTATGGCCCGGCCAATCAGCGCCGGCGGATTGGGTGGCAGCATGCCGAGCGCGCCGGTGCCGAAGCCCTTGTCGTGCGATCCGTCGGGTCCTCCAATCACCGTTTTCCGCATACGGGTATGATGACGTCAGACGAGGATAGCTGGGCGGAAATCCCCGTAATCGCGATCTCTAACCCCGATGCGGACAATCTGCGCCGATTGCACGAGCTTGGTGAAACGATCGAAATGAGAATTCGTTCGGGAGCGGGCTGGCAGGGCCAGGTGACCAGCGGCAATGTTGTGCTGGACCTGGTTGGCAGCGAAAGCCCCGAGGAAATCGTTCTTATCGGCGGGCATCTCGATAGCTGGGATCTTGGAACCGGAGCCGTTGATGACGGTGCTGGCGTCGCCATCACTGTCGCTGCCGCGCAGTTAATCGCGCAGCTCCCCGAGCGGCCGCGGCGGACCATTCGGGTCGTCATGTTCGGAGCGGAAGAGGTCGGCCTGCTTGGTGCGAGGGCTTACGCATCGCGGCATTTCGACAATCTTGGCAATCATGTCCTCGCCTCGGAATCCGATTTCGGGGCAGGGCCCGTCTGGCGGATCGTGTCCAACGTCAATCCGGAGGCAAATTCGACCATTGATGCGATGGGGCATGTTATCGAACCCCTTGGCATTCTCCGCGGTGGCAGCAATGTGCCCGGGGGCGGTCCGGATATTATTCCGCTTGCCATGGCTGGTGTCCCGACCTTCCGCCTGAGCCAGGACGGAACCGATTATTTCGATCTCCATCACACGCCGGACGATACACTCGACAAAATTGATCCAGACGCTCTGGCTCAGAATGTTGCGGCCTGGGCGGCGTCCATTTACCTGGCCGCGGACACGGATGTGGAATTCCGTCCGGACACGGTGTCGCTCGGCGACTAGACCCAATCTTGCGGCCAAAGAAAAACCCCGGTCCAGGCCGGGGTTTTTTGTACGTTTTCTTGGGACCGCAGGCTTGATCAGGCGTAGTCGTAAGCCCCCCCCTTCTCAAGTGCCCTTTGATAGGCCGGACGGGCATGAATGCGATCCAGATAGGCCTTGATATGGGGATAATCCGAAAAGCCGTTCATGCGTGCGCTGGCCGCTTCCAGAGGAAAGCTCATCTGGAAATCAGCGCCGGTCAGAGCCTCGCCGCAGAACCAGGTATTCTCGCTCAGATGGCTGTTGATATAGTCAAGATTGAGCCGGTTTTCCGGGCCGTGATAGCTCGTTTCCAGCTGTTTCGCGATGCCTTTGACGACCGGACGGACAAAGAAGGGAACGCGGGCCTGCTCGAGCCGCGTGCCCATCAGCGCGATCAGAAGGGGCGGCATTAGCGTGCCCTCCGAATAGTGCATCCAGTAGACATAGTCGCGATAGGCGGCGCTCTCGCGGTCTGGCCGGAATTGGGGCAGGCGGGTATCGATCAGATATTCAATGATTGCGCCGGACTCGGCGATCACCTGATTACCGTCGCTCAGGAGCGGCGATTTGCCCAGCGGGTGAATGTCCCGCAGCGTTTCGGGTGCGCGCATGGTCTCGCTGTCGCGCTCATACAGGCGCAGCTCGTAATCCATACCGGTCTCTTCCAGCAGCCAGAGCAGGCGCTGGGAGCGAGAATTGTTCAAATGGTGCAGAATGAGCATCACTGATCCGCCAACTACCTCAGAACGGCTGAAGTAGGCCGTTGAGACTGGGTCTCAAGTGCTGATGCCCAACAAATTGATGCGTTCGGGGAAGAGGGCCTGTCTTGCCCTTAGTCGTTTGGCGCGTCCCAGCCATCAAGGCGCATACCGGTATCGAGGCCATGCCGCTGCAAGTGTACGCGCATTTGTTCCGCGATTTGCCGATCACCACCCGCGAGATCGCCGATGGTGAAGATGCTCAGGCGGGCGACCTGACCGGCATAGATATGCCCATGATCGGCCAATGAGAAAGCCAGTTCGAGCAAATGCGGAGCGCGTGCGCAGAAGCTGATTATGTCCTGGTCAGCCGCCGGATTGGATCGCGTTCGATCCCAGACCTGGTCCGCATCATTGTAAAGCTCATAAACAGCCATTGCGGCACACCTAGTAGTGAGTTGGAACAACAACACTATATATGGTGGGTCCGAATCGGGCCGCGCTGAAGCCCGCTCCGCCGCTGGAGGCGCAGGAAAATGTGGAAAACCGGTGATGCCGGGCGCGCCTATCCCGTGTAAGCCCGTGGCTCAGGACGCTAGATGCCCGCCCAGCGCACCCGTACACCAAGTGCCGAGAACACATCATCCCAATAGCGACGCAGAGCACCGCGCTGCTCAGCTTCCCAGCCGTCGCGCGGGATCAGGCGGATTTCCAGATCAACACCCCGAAGATTGTCGCCATAGGTTTCGCGGATCGCGTTCGCGACCGTATTCGCACCGGGAACACGCTGCTGGAGATTGCCCCGACCCCGTCCATAAACCGTGAAAATATCGGAATTCTGGAGCATGTCCGAGACCAGCACGATACGACGATAGGGTGCCGTACGATCGAAGGCCGGGTCCTGGGTCAGCCTCGCCAGCGCCTCGATAATCGGGCTGGACGGCGCATTCTTCGGCAGGATCAGGTCGGCGAGGGCGCGGTCCAGCGGATCGGCGAAGAGGGCCTCGTAGCGCGCCTGGACCCGGCTCGGATTGCGATAGAGTGGATTAACCTGCTCGCCAGCGCCCGGATTGCAGAGCGAAAAGCGATTGGTATTGCGCAGCTGACCGCTCTCATTGAGCTCATAAAGCGACATGCGCTCGCCGACGGCCAGCTGGTCGCGCTCGTCGAGGATCACATTGCCAATCGAGTTTGCCTGTTCGCGGGAATAAAGATCCGTCTTGTCGATCACCACCACGCGGTGGGGCGGCGTGACACCCACCAGGCAGAGCGTCTGGCTGTCATACTCGTCCGGCTGCAGCACGAAGGCGGCGTAGCTGATGACGCCGAGGATCCCGATCACAAAGACCAGGTTGAAAAAGCCTATGATATCGCGTCCCGACATGTTCCCCCCTTGTCGCTCCGCCGGCTCTCCCCCCGATGGCCCGGAGACCGTCGGGGAGGCGCCGATTACTGTTCCGGGTTGGCTACCGGATCCGAGTGCTGATCCATTGCGCCGGGACCAGCGAGGTCACGATTGATCGAGACCAGCATTTCATTTGCATCGACCAGCTTGGCCAGTTCAGGCTCGCTCATCTTGCGGGCATCCTTGAAACCGGTCTCGATCGTCTTGGTCAGATCGCGGGAGGCGGCTTCCGCACGCTTGGTGACACCGGCATAGCCCAGGATGGGGTCCGAGAAGGTCCGGCCCTTATAGGCGGCGATGGCGGCAAACGTCGTTCCGAGGATGAAGAGCAGCAGCGCTTCCAGCGTCTCAAATCCGAACGGATTGGCGCGCGCGGCACTGACAGGTGCCAGGATTTCTCCGGTCACATCGGCCCCGCCCATGGCAAGCGTGGCGGCATTGAGCTCTAGCAAGTCACGGAAGTGTGCGGCGGTGAGATTCAGTCCGATCAGGGCGACAGACGTGGCCAGGATGGTGGCGACGCCCAAACCGATATGCAGGGGGCGATGCGGATTCGACAAAAGGCGGAAGCCCAGAAATCCGATCAGGAAGAAGGCCGCGATCACATTGGTGAATGAAACCGTTATGGCTTGCAGCCAGCCGCCCAGCAGACCGAGGTCCGAACCGGTCGAGAAGAAGTATGCATTTGCCAGGCCTTCAAACAGGACCAGGCCTGCGAGGATGGAGAAATGCATCATGTGGGATTTCGGATAAATGGCAGCGCGCTCGATCGGCTTGACGCCCGTGGCGGTGTCGCCGCGACCCCGGCGTGGCTGAACAGCTCCGCCCCAGGTCGCGCGGAAAAGGACAAGGTCATTGCGACGCGCGTCGGCGAATGCCATGGCGCCGTCGAGCTTCGACATCTCCACAGCTGAACGCATCTCGCGATATGCCTGCAGATGGCTCACCGGTTCACCTAACTCGTCACGCTCGAATTGCGTGGTCACGTCTAAGGGCATGGCCTTCCCCCCAAAATTGAATGGATCCAGCGGATCCGGTTGTGGCTATTAACATGGTTAATGATCAAATGTGGCAGCGAAATGCGCGGGTCGGGGCAATTTTGCGAAACTGACATGAACGCACCATGAGCGCGCTTGCTGGGTCTACAGGGGTAAGCTACAGTTATTTTTCGTAAATTCTTGAACTCGGGGGAGCGGTAAATGGCCGGATCACGACGCGAATTTTTAAAGGTTTCTGCTTTCAGTGCCGCCGCATTGGGCGCGGGCTGTAGTGAATTGGGGCAGGAATCTGGCACGAATGCCGCGGCGATTGATTCCCCTGAGGCGGGTGCGGTGGATGCCCGGACCCTGGAGCAGGCCGAAAAGATCTTCGATGTCAGCTATACCGACGCAGAGCGTGCGCAAATCACTGACGGGCTTGAGGAATGGATCGGCCGATTGCAGCGTCTGCGGGCCGTGGAAAAGCCGAATGACCTACCGCCTGCATCTTCTTTCGACCCGCGGCTGGCGGGCGTGGAATACACCGCTCAGGAGAATCGCGT
>JBELMP010000062.1:0-13414 GCA_042095695.1 Maricaulis sp.
TCTACAACACCATGATGCTTCTGGGCGATGCCAAGAAAATGACGGAAGAGATCAACAAGGCTATGGGTTAGGCTTGTTCGATCCGGAGTTTCTAGCGTTTCTCGTCCAGCCGCCCGGTCCCGGATCAGGGTTCGGGATGGTGGTAATCTTGACCCTGATCGCGGCATCCTTGATCGGAGTTGCGATCTGGCGACGCTCATCCAAGCCGTGGGCGAGCGCACTCGCTGCCGTCGTGATCGGCGCTTTGGCCGGGTCAGGTTGGCTCCAGGCCTACGACAACCGTTGGGATCGATATGTTTGTCAGAGTGGCGGCTACGACCACGCTCTCGATATTGGCAGACGCGCTTGCCTGTGGTGGAGTCGCGAAATTCCAATCGACGTCGAAACAGCTGTGCTGCAAGAGACCGAATTCGAAAGATTGTCCGGCAGCCATCCGCGTGTCCAGAGGTGGTTGCTGACTGCACCGAACAGCCAACCCGTGACCTGCATCGCCAACATCAACCTCTACTGCGACGCGTTGGTTTCTCCCGAGGACGACGATAACTCCGACCTCCGCCTTTATTCGAGCTCCGAGGGTTTTCTCGACCGCCAAGGGGACCGGGTTTATCCGGGGGAATGACGGAAGAGATCAACAAGGCGATGGGTAGTTTATCCTCCCCACGGGGAGGTGGCGGCGAAGCCGTCAGAGGGGCCGGAGCGCAAAGCGCGGCGGTCAGCTCGCTGCGCTCGCCCCCCTTCGACCTCGCCTACGCCAGGGCTTCGGCGAGCCCACTTCCCCATGAATGGGGAAGATAGCCAGTTCCGGTTCATCTTGGCTCGTCTAACCTGACCCCATGCTTTTCGAACTCGCCCTGGCAGACGCGGTCGCCGATGACTGCACCTTCAACGCCATCCCGCTCTATGGCGAGGTGGAAGTCGTGGAGAGTTTTGCCGATATCCGGGTGCAGGTCGTCACCAGCTTCCCGGATCTCAAGGTCAAACAGGTCACCAGCTTCCCCGATACCTGCGGTGAATGGGAATTCGTGGACAGTTTCCCGGACTTCACCGTTGAATTCGTCGACAGTTTTGCCGACTTCAAGATCCAGTATGTCGAGAGTTTCCCGGGGCGCGACTAAACTGCGCTGCCCCAGTAGTTATAGCCGGCGAATCTGGGCGTGCCAGGCAGGTAGATTTGCTCGAGCTGCTCGATCTCGAAACCGCCCTGGCGAATGAGATCCGGAATGTCCCGGGTAAGATGACACCCGCCCGCAATTCTCTTCCAGACCGGCTCTATTCGCCGCTGCCAGGTCCGTACATGTTCATCGGGCGCGCGACCGTGCTCGGCGAAGAGGAGGCGTCCGCCCGGTTTAAGGACCCGCCGCATCCCCTGCATCGCCTCAACCGCGCCGGGGATGGTACACAGCGTAAAGGTCAGAACAATCGTATCGACCGCATTGTCTTCAAGTGGAATTTCCTCGCCGGGCAGGTCGATAAACTCCACCGCTAATGGCGCCGCCTCGACAGCCTTGCGCGCCTTGCGCCGCATGCCTTTCGACGGTTCCAATCCCCAGAGATGCGTCACCTTTGCAGGATCGTAGTATCGCAGGTTGGGGCCCGCCCCCATGCCGATCTCGAGCACGCGCCCCTCGGCAGCCGGTACGACTTTCTCGCGCTGCTTCATGATCGGCTTGGCGCAGCAGGCGCAATTGATGATGTGCGGGAGAATATGCTCTTCGTAGAAGGACATCGCGTCAGTCCGCGCGCTCGAGCTCGAAGACGACGGTGCGGATACCACCATCCCCGGCATGCATATCCAGCGCGATGCGCAACTGGCCCTCGCCGATCAGTTCATAGACCAGCCCATTGAATTCAGCGCGGCCCGCCTCGATGGATAGCTGGGGAAAGCTTACCGCTTCGTCGCGCGCCTCCCAGCCGGTGAAATCCGGGTTGAAATGCTTGACATGATAACCCTGGACGCCGTCCACCTCCCCGATCATCAGGATTTCCGAGAAGTTGAGCTGGTCATCCGACACCAGCTGGAAGGCGCCGATCATCGTCCCGTCGGGCACGCTCATCCAGCACTCGCTGACCTGCCCCCCCAAGCCTTCACCGGACCAGCAACCCTCCAGCCAATCAAGCGCCACGCCTGCGTCTGCAGCAGCCCCGTCAGCCTCGCCCATCTCCTGGGCTGAGGCCGACGCCACTATTAATCCAGCACCGGCCGCCAGGATCATTGTTTTCATAATCAGCCTCCGTTCCGCCGGCGGGGTCACGGTCTTGCGCCAGGCCCACACTCAGTTGCTGTCCCCGACAATCGCCCGTCCCATCTCTTCACTGGGGATAAAGCCTGCATCGACGAGCCGCGGCACAGTCTCGCGCCATTGCGGCCAGGCCTCAAACGCCTGATCGAAAAGCGGCCGCGCGCGCTCCATATCGCCGCCCGTGGCCATCGTGACGGCGTGCCAGAACACAACTTCATGATTGTCCGGCGCCAGCGCACTCGCCGCGGCATAGGCATCGCTGGCCGCGTCCATATCGCCCTCCGCCATGGCATCATCACCCACCTGCATCAGGCGATAAACGCGAGCAACCTGCAACAGGCGGCGCAATTCCTCGAGCGGTTCGGGATCATCTTCAACACGCAGGTCGAAAATCCGTCCTCCCCAGGCCGGGGCACTTGCATCGCCCGAGACCACTAGAAGCGCCGCGGACTGCTTGCCCCGAATATCGCCGCCTTCCGCCTCGGCCGCTTCAAGGGCGATCATCAGACGCTCGGCCAGGTCACCCTCAGCGGCGCGATAAGCGTCGAACATGGCCTGGCAGACCGTGTCATTGAGCATGAGATTGGCGTGCACCGAGAAGCCTTCGCCCTCGATATGACAGGCCTCAGCGATGGCATTTTCTCCTGTATGGGCGGCGACACGCCCCTGGGCGTCCACCATGCCGACCTGGCGAACCGCACTGAATTCATCAGCGGCCAACGCCGTATCGAGCGCCTCGCGCGCACTCATCCCGGCGCGCATGGAGGCCAGCCCGTCCGGCCCGTATTGTGGCAGGACGATGGATTGCGTTGCGACAGCGCCGATGCCCGGCTCGGCCCAGACCACAATCGGGCCGACGGAGAACCAATGCGACTGCACGGCAGCGCCGAGCTCGCCGGTCTTCGGGTCACGGGCAACGATGGAGTAGGTGCTCACCGGGCGGACGGCGGTTCGCTGCGGGCCGTCATTCAGAGCCTGATTGTCTGCCCGGTCCACCGATTGAGCCGAGGCGCTGCCCGCGGCCGTGGCCAAGAGCATGGCTGCCAGAGACTGTTTCAACATCATGTCCTCCCCAAGATAAGTTCGGGGAAGACTATAGGTCCGCAGGCGCGCCTGTCAGTCTTTTCCTCGGTATAATCCTGCGATCAGGCCGTTGCGGCCATCAGGCAAAGCTGTTCGAACATGACATCCACCGCCGCCAGGGCCGTGATCTCGGTCGGATCAAAGGGCGGAGAGACTTCCATAATGTCAGCGCCGACGAGATTCTCGATATTCAGGGCGCGCAGGATCCGCTGGGCTTCATAGGTCGTCATCCCGCCCGGCACAGGCGTACCGGTTCCCGGCGCGTAGGCAGGGTCCAGCGCGTCGATATCGAAGGACATGTAGGTCGGCCCGTCGAATTTCGGCAAACGCTCAAGGAAAGCCTCCAGCCCACCCATCCGGATATCATCCATCGTGGTGACATTGACCCCGTATTTCTCGACCACGCCGAGATCATCACCGGTCGCCAGCGGGCCGCGTATTCCAAATTGCCAGGTATTCCTCACCAGCCCTTCTTCCAGGGCATGGCGCAGAAAGGCACCGTGGTGATACTCACAGCCCCAGGCCGCCGGATAGGTGTCCAGATGGGCATCAAAATGAATGAAATTGACCGCGCCATATTTCTTCTTCACGGCGCGCAGCAGCGGCAGCGTATTGGAGTGGTCACCGCCAACGGCGATGAACTTCCGGTCCCGGTCCAGGATCTCTCCGAAGAAGCGTTCAATACGCTCACCGGTCTGGGCCATGTCGATCGGCACGGTGGGGCAATCGCCGACATCGCCAACCTTCAGGCGCTCGACGAAATTGAGCTCGCGGGTCATGTGATAGCCGCGCCCCATCGAAGAGAGTTCACGGACTTTCGAGGGCGCAAAGCGCGCGCCGGGCCGATAGCTCAGCGCCCCATCATAGGGAATGCCGGCAATGGCAACGTCATAGCCGGCATCGAGCGGCACATGGGGCAGGCGAAAGAAGGTCTTGATCGCGGCAAAACGCGGTTGTTCGCGGCCCGGTATGGGCTTGAAATCAATCTCTGTCATGGCGGTCTCCTAGCATGCCGGCGCGCCAACACAAATGCGTGTTGATGCTGTTGCGCGGCAGAGCCGCGCGATAGGCTTGCGCGACAAGGGAGAGATGTGATGCGCGATCATCTTATGCAACTGGCCCGCTATCATCGCTGGGCGAATGGACGAATTCTCGATGTCGCAAGGGATCTGGGCGAACCCGCCTGTCGCCGGGATGTGGGTGGCTTTTTCAAGAGCCTGCATGGCACGCTCAATCACATGCTGGTTGCCGAGCAGATCTGGCTCGCGCGCTGGACCGGTGACCCGCAGCCTCATGACGATCTCGGCCTCACCCTGCATGACGACTGGCGGCACCTGGCCGCGGCCCGGCGCAGCCAGGATGATATGCTGATCGCACTGGTCCAGTCGCAGACGGATCAGGCGCTCAGCGAGGACCTCGCCTATCAGAATATGGCGGGAGCGCCCCTGCGGCTGCAAAAGGGCCTGATCCTGCTGCACCTGTTCAATCACGGCACGCATCATCGTGGCCAGTGTCATCACATGATCACTCAGCTCGGCGGTGAGCCGCCCGTCCTCGACCTGCCCTTTTGTCTTCTGGGCCTTTAGCGAGGGGGACGGGGTGCTGAGCAATTCCGGTGGATCAGGCCGGATAATCCGCCTAGTTATGTCTGGTCATAATCCGGGAGCTATGCGTGTCCGATCCGATTTTGCAGCTGAGCGGCGTCTCCAAGCGTTTCAAGACCAAGACCGCGGTCAATAATGTGAGTTTCTCTGTCGAACGCGGACAGATCACCGGCTTTCTCGGCCCGAACGGGGCCGGCAAGTCGACAAGTCTACGCATGTCGCTGGGTATTCTGACCCCCGATAGTGGCAAGGTTTCTCTTTTCGGCGGCAAGCCGCGCACCGGCGCGCTCGACCGGGTTGGCTTCCTGCCCGAGGAGCGCGGGCTTTATCGCCGGATGAAGGTCATTGACGTCATCATCTTCTTCGCGCGTCTCAAAGGCGTCGCACCGGCAGAGGCACGCAAGCGCGGGTTGAAAATGCTGGAGGAATTCGAACTCGGACACGCTGCCGAGCAGAAGGTCAAGGAACTCTCCAAAGGCATGGCGCAGAAGGTCCAGATCATCTCGACCCTGATCCATCAGCCCGAATTCATTATTCTGGACGAGCCGTTTTCCGGTCTCGACCCGGTCAATCAGAAAGCCCTGGAACGGGTTGTGCGCGCCCAGGCCGATGCCGGCCGGACGCTGCTCTTCTCGACCCATGTCATGGAGCATGCAGAGCGCCTGTGCGACAAGATCATCCTGATCGCTCATGGCAATAAGATTTTCGACGGCACGGTCAATGAAGCCCTGGCGGAAGTGCCGCGCCGGGTGCTGCTGGAAACCAGTGCCGATGCGAGCCTGCGCGAGCTTCTCGCGCCCTTCGGCGAAGTCCGCGATGACGGCCCGACGAAGGAGGGGACACATGCCTGGTCGATCGATCTGAAAGCCAAGGCCGATGCCCAGGACGTCCTCAAGGCCTGTGTCGATGGCGGTGTTCAACTGGCGCGGTTTGAGCCGGTCCGCGCCCATTTGCATGATGCTTTCGTCCATATGGTCGAGACCCATGGCCAGAACCAAGAGGAGACGGTCTGATGCGTTCCATCTATCTGATCGCCCGCCGGGAATACCTGTCCTACGTGGCCACCTGGGGGTTCTGGCTCTCCCTCGCCTCCGTCCCCATGTTCATGGCGCTCGGCTTCGGCCTGCCCATACTGATCGAGCAGTCCCAGCCCACGCGCTATTATGTCATGGTCGACGAGACCGGCGGCGAGCTCGACCAGGCTGTCACCAATGGCTTCGAGCGTGCGGCCCAGGCTGCCATTGACGAGGCCATGGCGGCGATGGAGGAAATGGTCGGCGACAGTCCGGAAATGCAGGCGATGATGGAATCCAACATGCCGGATACCGCATTGCCTGGCGATTTTGTGCGCGTCACAGACCTGACCGACACCTCTCTGGAAGCCCTGCGCCCCTATCTGCTGGGCGAAGCCTTGCTGGATACTCCGGAGGGCGAGCAACCGCTCTTTGCCGCGATTTATCTGCGCCGGACCGGGCCCGATATCGAGCTCGATTACTGGAGCACCAATCTTACCAATCCCGGCCTGCGCTTCCGGATCAGCGATGCGCTCAGCGAATATATGCGCGAGGGCCGTTTGATCGAAGCAGGGATCTCACCGGATATTCTGAATGAAGCGGACGCGCTTGCACCGGGTGTTCGCGAGCTCAATCCGGAGCGCGACGCCGCAGATGCAGAGGTGACGACCGCAGAGCGTCTGCCCGTCTTTGTCGCTGTCGCGGTGGCCTTCGGCCTGTGGATCATCATCTTCTCTGTCGTGAACATGTTGCTGACTGCGATGATCGAAGAAAAGGGCAACAAGGTTCTGGAGATGATGCTGTCCTCATCCCGGCATCATGAGATCCTGACCGGCAAGCTTCTTGGCGTCGCAGCAGTCTCTTTCACCCTGCTGCTTGTCTGGGGCGGGATTTCTATCGGTGGCGGTCTAGCAGTGCAGCAAGTTGCCAGTGCGGCTGACCTGCCGATTGGCGACATCATGGGCGCGCTGCTGGATCCCGGGCTCTTGCTGCCCGCCCTTGGCTATTTTGTGATTGGTTACTTCATGTATGGCGCGGTCTTCCTGGCAATCGGGTCATTGTGCGACACGCTGCAGGATGCACAAACGCTGATGAGCCCGATCATGCTGGTCATGATGGTACCGCTCTTCCTGGTCATGGTCGCGGCAGACAGCTCGGACAGCCCGATTGTGGCGATCGCCAGCTGGGTGCCGATGTGGACGCCCTTCCTGATGCTCGCCCGCCTGCCGCAAGACCCGGCGATGATCGACATACTCGGCTCAACCGGTTTGATGATCGGCTTTGCGATTTTGGTGATCTGGGCGGCCGGGCGCATGTTCCGCATGGGCGCGCTCAATCAGGCCAATCAGGAAACGGTCAAGAGCTGGTTCCGCTTCGGTCGCAAAACCGCCGGCTAGCGCTTCGGGGATGAACCTGCCTGGTCCATCTCCGGCGGCAGCAGGGCTTCATTGACCCGGATGCGGACATCACGCGGATCGATGACCTCGCCGCATTCCGAACAGCTTGTGACGGGGTGGAAATCATGACCGCAGCGCGTGTGATGTCGGATAAGGGGCGGCCCTTCCGGACCGGCATAATGCGTGTCGCCCCAGTGCACGAGCGCCGCGAGGGCCGGATAGAGATCAAGCCCTTTCTGCGTCAGCCGGTATTCATGGCGTAGTGGGCGTTCCTGATAGGGGCGCCGCTCCAGCACGCCTTCCTCGACCAGATGCTTCAGACGCTCGGTCAGGACCCGGCGGGCGATGCCCAGACGCTTTTGGAAGTCCTCAAATCGACGCACGCGCAAAAACGCTTCCCGCAGGACCAGCAAGGTCCAGCGATCACCGATCACCGCGAGTGTGCGGGACAGGGAACAGGTCTCTTCACTCAGCTCATTCCAACGCATGATCGAAGTTTGCCATTGACTTCATCTTGTTTCAAGACTTAGCTAGTCTTAATTTAAGACGCAATAAGAAGGAGAGCTTGATGACGCCTCGAAATGCCACATGTGCAATCATTGGCGCCGGCGATTACATCGGCGCAGCCATAGCTCGCAAATTCGCCAGCCAGGGCTATACCGTCTATGCCGGGCGTCGGAATGGCGAGAAACTGGAACCGCTCCGGGCGGAGATTGAAGCTGCGGGCGGCAGGCTGATTCCCGTCTCTATGGATGCGCGCGAGGAAGACAGCGTGACGGAGTTCCTCAAAGCCGCCAATGAGGCCGCGCCGCTGGAAGTGGTGATTTCCAATCCCGGCGCCAATGTTCAATTCCCCTTGCTGGAAACCACTGAGCGGACTTTTTTCAAAGTCTGGGAAATGGCGTGCAAGTCCGGCTTTCTCGCCGGGCGCGAAGCCGCGCGGATCATGCTTGAACACGGTAAGGGCTCAATCTTCTTTACCGGTGCCACAGCCTCGGTGCGCGGCGGCAAGGGCTATGCGGCTTTTGCCAGTGCCAAGGGCGGTCTGCGCCTGATGGCCCAGGCGATGGCACGCGAGCTCGGGCCCCAGAATATTCATGTGGCGCATCTGATCATCGACGCGGGCGTCGACACGGCGTTTGTCCGCGACCGTATCGAAAAGGCCATGGGTGCTGAGGTGCTTGAGAACCTGCCTGCGGACCGGCTCATGGATCCCAAGTCCATCGGCGAGGCCTACTGGATGCTGCACCAGCAATCGCGCGATGCCTGGACCCACGAACTTGACCTGCGACCCTATGGAGAGACCTGGTAATGGCCCAGCTTGAATTTCTTTTCGACTTCGGAAGCCCGAATGCCTATCTGGCGCACCGTCGGCTGCAGCAAATGCGCGAAGCCTATTCAATCGATGTAACCTATACGCCCATCTTGCTTGGCGGCCTATTCAAGGCGACCGGAAATCAACCGCCCTGGCTGGCATTCAGCGAGGTCCCGCCGAAGATGAACTACCTGCAGACTGAGATGCAGCGCTATGTCCGGCGTTACGGGCTGAACGGCTTCACCTTCAATCCCAATTTTCCGATCATCACCCTACTCCTGATGCGCGGCGCGATCGCGGCGCAGGAACGTGGCGAGTTCGAGACCTATTTCGAAGCGGGTCTGGCGGCCATGTGGGAGAATGGCAAGAAGATGGATGACAAGGACACATTCGTTGACGTCTTCAACGCCGCAGGCCTGGACGGGGCCGCGCTTCTGGCTGCCACCCAGGACCAGAGCGTGAAGGACAAGTTGATCGCGAACACCAATACGGCGGTTGAACGTGGTGTCTTCGGCATCCCGACCTTTTTCTTCAATGACGAGCTCTATTTCGGCAAGGAGAGCTTGCGCGAGATAAAGGAAGATCTCAGCTAGGTTTGCCGCCAACCCCCAAAAGAAAAAGCCGCACCCTCTCGGGTACGGCCTTTTCTTTGGTCAGTCAGTTAGATCCTGGCGATCCTAGCGACGTCCACCGCGCTTGCCGACCAGACCTTCGCGCTGCGCGCGCTTGCGTGCGAGCTTGCGTGCCCGGCGAATAGCTTCAGCCTTCTGGCGCGCTTTTTTCTCGGACGGCTTCTCAAAATGATTCCGGCGCTTCATCTCACGGAAGGTACCCTCCCGCTGCATTTTCTTTTTCAGCGCGCGGAGCGCTTGCTCCACATTATTATCGCGCACAACGATCTGTACGATGGCTCTCTCTCCATTAATTGGGACGCAAGGACCATCCTTCCGTCGCTGGTTCGCCAGAGGCGCGGCAGATAGCAGAGCTGCGACGCTGTGTCCACACTGCTATGACAGACAGATGCGTGACCGGGCCCCGCCTCTGGGCTAGATAAGTCTCATGACCGAGACGTATGCCGACCCTGAACACGTGCATTATAGCACAAGAGACGCGCTCCTGCAGGCCATGCTGGGGCATGCGGCCTTTGATGGCTGGACGCGCCAGAGTTTCGATTTGGCGCGGCAGGACATCGATCTTGATGCAGGAACAGCACACCTTGCCTGCCCACTCGGTGAGCTGGACCTGATTGCCCATTGGTCGAGGCAGCTCGACGACCGCGCCGCCGCTGCGCTCGCAGCCATGAACCTGCCGGCCATGAAGATAAGGGACAAGGTGACTGCAGGCGTGCTGGCGCGCCTTGAAGCGATTTGTGAGTTCGAGGAAGCGGCCCGGCGCGCCCGTGCCCGCCTCCTCCTGCCTGATGCCGGCCATCGCGCCAGCGGCCTCGTCTGGGCGACCAGCGACATGATCTGGCGCGCGATCGGCGATCCGTCGACGGATATCAACTTCTACTCCAAGCGCACTATTCTCTCCGGTGTCTATGCGACCACACGCGCAGTCTGGCTGACTGAGACCGATCCGGTAAAACCGGAGGCCCGCGCATTTCTCGACCGGCGCATCCAGAATGTGATGGATTTCGAAAAGGCCAAATACCAGGTGAAGTCCTTTACGGATAAACTGCCCGATCCGGCAGGCCTGCTCGCCCGCCTGCGCTATGGATTGGGACCGCGCAGCTAATACCCATAGTGAAACTGTGCGCTTTGCCGCCGCGCGGCGCTGTGACACCGCGCAATCGGTGCCGGCATCGGTTATGTCTATGGATAAACCGACGCCGAAAGGAGGGCGCCATGACCGCGCAGGTCCATGATCTTGAGCATCACCTCAAACCGCAGACCTTCGGGGACCATCTTGCCCTTGGCTTTGTGAAACTGCTGCGCTTTTTTGCCGATACCTTTTTCGCAAAGCGCTATGGCCATCGCGCAGTGGTTCTTGAAACCGTCGCCGCCGTGCCGGGCATGGTGGGCGGTCTCCTCCAGCATCTCAAGGCGATCCGTCGTATCCGCGATGATGAGGGCTGGATCCGCACCCTGCTGGATGAGGCCGAGAATGAGCGCATGCATCTGATGACCTTCATCGAAATCGCCAAGCCGAGCCTGTTCGAACGGCTCGTTATCATGATCACCCAGGCGATCTTCTATAATTGCTATTTCTTCCTTTACCTGTTCGCGCCACGCACCGCGCACCGCGTCGTCGGCTATTTCGAGGAGGAGGCCGTGATCAGCTATACGCACTATCTTGAGGAGATCGATGCCGGCCGCCACGAGAATGGCCCGGCTCCGGAGATCGCGATCAAATACTGGGACCTGCCCGCCGATGCTCGACTGCGCGATGTCGTGCTGGTGGTGCGCGAGGATGAGGCCGGACATCGCGACGTCAATCACGCCTTTGCCGACCAGCTCGGCGGCAATCGGGCAGCTGCAGCGGCTTGAATCCCGGCATCAGCCTTCCGATATCCCTCCTGCGCGCCCGGAGGGATATCATGCAGCTTGTCGCCACGCCCACTTCGCATTTCGCCCGCAAGGTCCGGCTCCTGCTGGATCATTACGATCTTGAATACACGCTTGTCGATGCTGGCAATGTCGCCGAATTCAGCGAGGACAAGTTCAGCGGCAACCCGCTAATGCTGGTCCCGGTACTCGTCGACGAAGATCTGACACTCTTCGACAGCGATAACATCGCCGCCTACCTTGTCCACAAACATGATCCGCACGACCGCTATGGCGTTCTGACAACCGATGTGGCCGCGCTCAATGCCCGCGCCGTCCTGAACGGCATGATGCTCGCGGAGGCCCGCCTCGTTCTGGGTGAACGAACGGGGCTGAAGACCAATAATCAGCCCTTCTTCGACAAGTCGCGCGCTGTCTTTGCCAAGGGCTTTGAATGGTTGAACGCCAATCTAGACCTCTTCAATGCCGATAAACCGGGCTATCTCGATTTCCACCTGATCAGCTCATTTGATCATATGGAGTGTTTTGACCTCGCCAGACCTGATCAGCCCGGCCTGATTAGTCTGCGCGATGCCCTGCGGGCCAGGGCTAAAATCTCCGCCTCAGCCCCGCCGCCGCCAATTGCCTACGCCTGAGCCCAGCGGGGCGAATGGAAATAGGCTTGAAGTGCCGGCACCTGGACGATTTCCCGTTCGGGCCAGCGCATCGCAGTCAGGTGACCACCGAAACAACAGCCCGTATCGAGACAGAATACTGCATTCTCCTCGCGCACATGCGGTTCTGCCACATGGCCATGCACCACAGCGCGCGCCCCGCGATACTCCGCTGCCCAGTTCAACCGGACCGGCAGACCATGCTTGTCGCGTTTCTTGGCGACATCGCCGAAGAGCGCGAAGGCGCGTTCCTGGCCAGTGAAACGGCCCTGAAACTTCTCGATCAGGCCAGCATGCGCCACCAGCAACCGTCCCTCATCAAGAATGAGATGGGT
The DNA here is from genome assembly GCA_042095695.1 of Maricaulis sp. GTDB lineage: Bacteria > Pseudomonadota > Alphaproteobacteria > Caulobacterales > Maricaulaceae > Maricaulis. The sequence continues at coordinate 12,148 of JBELMP010000062.1, forward strand.
CGGTAAAGCGCGAAGGAAATCCCGGACCTCGGCCCGGAAAACATGGTTCTCGCGCTGAAACTGCTCAATGGTTTCCTCAATGCCATGCGTAATACGTACGGCCTGGCCATCGAGCCAGCGGCGAAACTTGTCGTCATGATTTCCCATCACGGTATAGGCTCGACCGGATTGCGTCATGGACATGGCCAGGCGCAAAACATCCGGCGAGCGCGGCCCGCGATCGACCAGATCCCCCAGGAATACCGGCTTGCGCCCCCCAGGATGACGCACATCATATTGGCGCGCGCCCTCAGGCCCGGAAATACCAAGGCTATAGCCCAGTTTTTCCAGCAGCTTCTCCGCCTCTCCCGCGCAGCCATGGATATCGCCTATCAGGTCGAACGGGCCCGTATCAGACTGGAATTGCGAGGGGGAATCGATGCGCATGACGCCAGCATATCGACATGTTGCCGGTCCGCCTCCCCCTATCTCAGAAATCTTCCCCACATCAGCTTACGGGAAAATTAAATCGCGCTAGACGTGTATTTCCTATTTGATTGATTCCCCTTTAGGTTGCTACATTGGTTTCGTATTCGTACCGAATTGCTCATGAGCGAGGGAGAGCCATGGCCAATGCTGAAGAGAATCAGATTGAAAACCGCACCACGCGACGCATTCCGCTGCACCTGCTGGGCGTTTACCGGGCGGAGGACGGATCCGAAATTGTCTGCGCGATCCGCGATATCTCTGTTGATGGCGCTCGACTGGTCGCCATCCGATTACCCCAGACCGGCCAGAGCATCAGTTTGAAAATACCTGCGCTTGGCAGTTTCGAAGGGAAGATTGTCTGGGTCGAGGACCCGCAATTCGGCCTGTCCTTTCAAGCGTCAAACCGTGATACTGCGACGCTCTCTGAACGGCTCGAAGACCTGGGCATCTCGCAGACCCGAGAGAATAAGACAGCCCTCATGCCGCTGCAGCGTGCCGATGGCACGGAACTCATGGTCGAACTGACCAAGCTTTCCGTTGACGGCGCTGATTTCTGGTCAGATGAAACGCCGGCGCTCGGCGAGGCGGTCAGCATTCTCGGTCTCGAGGGCAAGGTGTTTCACGTCGAGGACGGGCGTTTTGCGATGCGTTTCAACTCGCAGCGCCAGACCAGTTTCGACCCCTAGCCTGTTAGCGGCCAAGACGTCCCAGCCTGTTGATATGGCCCATCTTGCGACCCGGTTTTGTCTGTCGCTTGCCTAGAAAATGAGTGAAGCACCGTAAAACGGGTCAACATCGT
>JBELMP010000063.1:0-13142 GCA_042095695.1 Maricaulis sp.
GCTTGAGAGGGCGGGGATAAGGGGGAGGTTGTCCACGCGGACGGATCAGGCCCGGTTGGTGGGTCAATACAGGTGTCGGCGATGGTGCGGGACCGCGATGCCCTCAGCCTTTAAGCGCCTTGAAGGCCGCCATCTGCGCGTCAGTTGCAGGCTTTTGATACTGCGCCTTCCAGTCCGGATAAGGCATGCCATAGACGCGTTCACGGCCCAGCGCCCGGTCCAGGTCCAGCCCCTCTGCCTTCGCTGCACCCGCCCACCAGTCGCCCAGGCAATTGCGACAGAAATCGGCGAGGATCATCAGATCAATATTCTGCACGTCCTTGTTGGCGTCGAGATGGGCGAGAAGGCGGCGGAAGGCGGCGGCATCGAGCCGGTCGCGCTGGTCATCGCTGAGCTGGTCGAGGGTGAGGGGATCGGACATGGACAGCCTCCGGGTCTTGTCTTGCGGGTCGGGCGCGCCTAGTCAGCAGGCGAGTGACCAAGAGGTAGTCCGCATGTCCGCACCGCTCAAGCTCGCAATCTGGGATGTTGATGGCACGCTGATCGACAGCCGTCGAATTATTCAGCGCGCCATGAACCGGGCCTTCGAGCGCGCGGGGCTTGGCGGCATCGACTATGAACGTACGCGTACGATTGTCGGGCTGGAATTGACCGAGGCGGTTCTGCGCCTCGCCCCGCCGGACTATCCCGCGGAGCGCATTCCGCAATTGGCGACCTTCTACAAGGAAGCCTTTGTCGAGCAGCGTGCTGAACCCGGGTTTGAAGAACCGCTCTATGCTGGCGCGCTGGAGACGATCAAGCGCCTTGAGGATGAGGGCTGGTTGCAGGGGGTGGCGACCGGGAAGTCGCGCCGCGGTCTGGACCTGGTGTTTGATCATCATGATCTGCATCGGTTTTTCGTCACCCTGCAAACCGTTGATCACGGCCCGGGAAAGCCGCACCCGCGCATGGTGCTCGAGGCCATGGGCGAGGCCGGTGTAGCGGCGCATCAGACAGTCATGGTGGGCGATACCCGCTTTGACATGGAGATGGGCCGCAATGCCGGGGTTCACACGCTCGGTGTCAGCTGGGGCTTTCATACACCGGATGAAATTCATGCCGGCGGTGCCCACGACCTGCATCATGATTTTGAAACACTGAATCAGGCGCTGGACGCTTTCGGCGCGCGTGTGGAAGGAAGACGGTCATGAGTGATGACTATGAAACCAAGCCCGGCGTGCGTCTGCCCAAGCCGGAAGATACGCGCCCGAAACGCTTTTACGAAACGGTCGGTGTCGAGCCCGTCGAAACCGGTCATGCGGTCCTGCTCGATGGGCGCAGCGTCAAGACTCCTGCAAAATCCGCGCTGGTGCTGCCGAGGCAGGCCCTGGCTGACGCCGTGGCGGCGGAATGGGCCGCCCAGGGCGAGCGTATCGACGCGCCGGGCATGCCCGTCACCCGATTATGCTTTGTGGCGCTCGATCGCATGCGTGAAGCCCGCGAAGAAACCGCCGCCGAGATAACCAAATATGCCGCCAGCGATCTCCTGTGTTTTCGGGCGCCGGAACCGGTGGAGCTCGTGGCAGCACAGGCGGCCGCCTGGGACCCGATGCTTGACTGGGCCGAAAAGACACTTGGCGTGAAACTGGTCGCGGCGACGGGCATTGTCCCGGTTGACCAGGATGCGGTCGCACTGACACTGATCCATGGCCGGGCCCGCGCGCTGGACGATATCGCGCTCACCGCCCTGGCGCATGCCACTGCGGTCTGCGGCTCCGCCATTCTGGGCCTGGCCCTGCTGGAGGGCGAAATTGACGGTGAGACGGCTTTCGCCCTGTCGACCATTGATGAGCATTTCCAGGCCTCGCAATGGGGCGAGGATGAGGAAGCCCGGGCGCGCCTTGAGGGGCTGAAGGCCGAACTGGTCGCCGTTGAGCGCGTCCTGCGCGCGCTCTAGATCGCGCGGACTGCAACCAGCTTGTCGAGACGGCGCATCGCCTTGCCCGGCCAGTGGCTGACCGGCCCGAGGGGCAGAGATTGTGCCCAGCGATCAATCTGGCGTCCTGCCGTCATGACCAGGCTGGGCAGGGAGGCTGCGGTCATCCGGCCGCTGGCGATGGCGAAGGCGTCGTTGGACAGTCGCTGTTTGAAATCATAATCGCCAGGACCGAAGTCAATCCGGCTAACTCCTTCCGCGTTGAGTGCGCGGGCAATTTCGCGGAATAATAACAGGCCCACACCAAATTTAGAGAATGCCGGATTATAGACCGGGTACCAGTAGTGCAGGACACTGCGCGAGCGCATTCCGAAATGTGCAGCGGCGAGTTCGCCATTGATTTCCAGCGTCGAAAGCTGACCGGAGAGCGCTTCGGATCGCTGGTTCATTATGCTGTGGATCAGCCGATTGGCCCATCGGCCTTCAAAGACATCAGTGGCCCGGGTTGCCGCATACTGCTGACGCTTGATGGCCAGCAATTGATCGAGCACTTCGACGCGGCGGTCATTGACGCGGTAGACAACCTCAAGACCGCTTTCGGTGAGTTTGCGATCGCGGGCGCGAATATTCCGCATCGCCTTGGGCTCAGCCTGCCGGCGCGCCTCCCAGTAAGCGTCGAAACCGGCTTCCATATTGACGACCCAGCTGGGCTCCATAGCCTCGGCATGGGCAGCGAAGCCGAGCTGGCTGGCCAGTGCACCGTGGAAGAGGAAAACACCGGACCCAGCGTGTTTCAGGGCGGCGCCAAGGTCGAGAAACGGGTCATCCGTGATCAGACCATGATGATCGCCCATCGGTCCCGAAAGGGGACGCATGACGCCAGTGCGCGAGGTGTGCACTGGAAGAAAGCCGGCCGGTGTACCGTTTCGGCTTAGGTTCAAAATGCGCGTGTCACGCCGTACTTGGCTGACCAGCTCGGCGAATTCGAATGTGAAGTAGGGTGAGGCAAGTTGCGGATTTTCCGCGCAGAATCCACGCCAGTATTGCCGCTGCCTCGGCGTCAGCTCGTTGAGCTGCAGAATATTCGCACTGAGTCCTGCCTGGGTCATATCAGCCTCCGCTGCCTGACAATGCAAGGCCAGGGCCAGCAGGGGTGGCCTGGAGGCGTGAACCGGCTAGTCTGCCCGGATGATGACAGGACCAAAGACCATGACCCGCCTTTCCGCCATGATGATCGCCCTGATTTCAAATATCGCCCTTTCGGCGCCAGGGCTCGCCCAGGCTTTCCGTGACGGGGTTTATGATGGCCGCGAAATCCCTGGTTGGAATTATAGCCAGGCCGGTATGGATGTCTCCGGCCTGCCGACCTGGACGCCGCAGGTTGGAGCCGTGGATGGCGCCAACTGTAATCTCGATGTTACGCCACTCGAAGCGGAGCTGGATGACTGGCTGGCCTATTTTTATCAGGTCACGCCGGACAGTTTTGGCACGCAGCTCCGCCAGTCAGGCATGGACTGGCAGGCCGGCTATCTCACCGAAATCATCTCGCTTCAGGGACGTCCGGCGATGCGCAATCTCTTTCTCGCCGTGTCCGAGGGGCAATTATTCGAGGTGATGCGCGTGTCGATTTCCGGCCAGAGTGCGCTGGTCACGCTGACCTGCACAACGGCCCAGGGCAATCTCTTGCCCCGATTGCAGGATTTCTACGGCTTCGCGAACGGGATTGCGCTGCTTAACGCCCCGGCGCAATAGCGCGTCCGCTTGCCGCCTGATGTGATTGCCTAGCGCGCCCGGTCTCTGCTATCCCGCTTGCAAATGAATGATTTGCGGGGAAGAGATGAAAGACGTTCTCGAACAGCTTGACGCCAAGCGCGATGCAGCCCGGATGGGCGGCGGCGCGGCACGCATTGAGAGCCAGCATGCCAAGGGCAAGTTGACGGCGCGGGAGCGGATCGAACTCCTGCTCGATGACGGTTCGTTCGAGGAATGGGACATGTTCGTGGAGCATCGCTGCACGGATTTCGGCATGGACGAGAAAAAGATCCCCGGCGATGGCGTCGTCACCGGCCATGGCACGATCAATGGTCGTCTCGTCTATCTCTTCTCCAAGGATTTCACGGTTTTCGGCGGATCACTATCCGAGACCCACGCCCAGAAAATCGTCAAGGTCCAGAAGGCGGCCTTGCAGAATGGCGCGCCGGTCATCGGGATTTTCGACGCCGGTGGTGCGCGCATCCAGGAAGGCGTGGCGTCGCTGGGCGGATATGCGGATATTTTCCTGCAGAATACGCTGGCCTCCGGTGTTGTTCCGCAGATCTCAATGATCATGGGGCCTTGTGCTGGCGGGGATGTCTACTCGCCCGCGATCACCGACTTCATCTTCATGGTGAAGGATACCTCCTATATGTATGTGACCGGTCCCGATGTCGTGAAGACCGTGACCAATGAAGAAGTGACTCATGAGGAGCTTGGTGGCGCATCCGTGCATGCCAAGAAATCCGGGGTCGCCGATGGGGCATTCGAGAATGATCTTGAAGCCCTGGTGCAATTGCGGCGGCTGATCGACTTCCTGCCGGCCTCCAACCGCGAGAAACCGCCCGTGCGCCCCGTCTATGACAGCGCCGAGCGGGCTGAGCCTAGCCTCGACACGCTGGTGCCGTCCAATCCGAACAAGCCTTATGATATCAAGGAATTGATCGAGAAGGTCGCGGATGAGAGCGATTTCTTTGAAATCGCGCCGGATTACGGGGCGAACATCGTCGTCGGCTTTGGTCGGCTCGACGGTCAGCCGGTGGGATTTGTTGCCAATCAGCCCATGTCACTCGCCGGCGTGCTGGACATTGATGCAAGCCGCAAGGCCGGCCGTTTCGTGCGCTTCTGCGATGCGTTCAATATTCCGATCGTCACTTTTGTGGACGTGCCGGGCTTCCTGCCGGGGACCAAGCAGGAATATGGCGGTCTGATCAAGCACGGGGCGAAACTCCTCTTCGCCTATGCTGAAGCCACGGTGCCGAAGCTGACTGTGATCACCCGCAAGGCCTATGGCGGTGCCTATGATGTGATGTCCTCCAAACACCTCCGGGGAGATGTCAATTATGCCTGGCCGACGGCGGAAATTGCCGTAATGGGTGCCAAGGGGGCTGCGGAGATCATCCACCGTAAGGATCTCGGTGATGACGCGAAAATGGCGGAGCATGTCAAGGAATATGAGGACCGCTTCGCCAACCCGTTCGTGGCGGCAGGGCGTGGTTATATCGATGATGTCATCCAGCCGCGCAATACGCGTCGCCGCCTCATCAAGGCCCTGCGAACGCTGAAGAACAAAAAAGCCGAAAACCCCTGGAAGAAGCATGACAATATCCCGCTCTAGGGCGGTATTCCGTGGCAGCAGGACGGGTGAAATGTAAATCGCATTCACATTCGTGTTGCAAAACAACTTCTTGCAATTCGGCAACAGTTTCCCAAATACGTGACGGGCGTCATGATCGTGACCAAAGGTCATGATATATGACCGGCTCCAGGGGTGGTTCCACCGGGAATCACCGGCCCGCTGGGAGGGGCATGCATGTTTGAATTCGCAACATCGAGTATCCGGCAATCCGCCGCCATTCTGGTTTCCGGAGCGATTTTACTGGCCGCTGCGGGCCTAGTGACGAGTGGAAGCGCGTCTGCGCAATCCCAACGGCCGCAACCGGCGCCGATTTTACCGGCGGAAATGCCGGTCCGCGTCGAGATGGAGGATGGCGAGCCGCAATGCATTGCCGGTCGGTTTACCCCGGCGAATATGGCTGATGATGGCAAGCCCATGATTTATCCGGTCCATCTTGGTGCCGGGAATGATTATCTCGCCCTCGACACGGCCCGGGCGGGCACGCCGGTCTATGCTTGCGATGCCGCCAGTACACAATTGCGCCGGCATGATTATGATGTCGAAGAACAGCGCTGGGTCGGGGTGATCTACGGTCCGGACCTGGCTGTCTGCACGCCTTCGCGCGGCGGCAATTACGTCGGTCCGTGTCGCTATGGATGGGTGCAGGAGGGCTTTTTCGACGGCCTGCCCAGCGATGTCGCCGTGATGGCCGTGAATGAGGAAAGCGGCGACTAGGCTGCGACCGCCTTTTTTAGCATGTTCGGATATCCCTCAGTGACGCAGTCATACCCGTCATAATACCCGCGCTCGCGCAAAATCCTGTGGAAACGCGGGAGGTTGTACGGCGGGATCGCAGCGAACATGTGATGCTCCAAATGGTAGTTCACATTGTTTGGCGCCACAAAGATGCGCTCATACCAGCGCGCCAGCGTCGTATGGGTATTCTTGCGGGGATCAAGATCATAGCGGTTCAGGGCGACGCCATGTTCGCCGATATTGCGCAGGCGCATAATGGCCGGAAACACGAAGATGCGTGCCGCCCACCAGAGGAGATAGGCCCATGGCGCGCCGGCAAGGGTCAGTGCGCCGATCATGATGGCATTGAAAACCAGAAAGGGGAGTTTGCGCCCGAAGCTAGGCGCGCGCCAGGCGCCAATCACTTCCTTGACGCCGGTTTGCCCGGTGAGATCCCGGGTAAATTTCCGGCGCAGGCTGTCCCGACTGACCGGATAGGCCTTGACCAGGCCCTGGTCCGGATCCTGGTCTGTTCCGGCATGTTTGTGATGATTGAGATGATAGTCGCGGTAGAGCTGGAGCGGGACATCGATCGCCGCCCCGCCAACCCAGTGCCCGACCAGCCGATTGAGCCAGCGCGAGCGAAACATCGCATCATGTGCGCAGTCATGCATGACGATGGCGAAGGCCAGCTGGCGGCCGGCGAGCAGCAAGATGGTAAGTAGCAGGCTGACCGGGTTCGGCCAGACAATCGCCAGCGCGAAGGCGAGGGCCAGAACGGCAAGATTGCTAACCAGCATGGCAAGGCCCTGCCAATTGCTTGCCTTGGACAAGGCCCGCATTTCCGCACGGCTCAAACAGTCTGACAGCGTCTTGTCATTCATTACCGGCTCCTTCAGGTTCGAGTGTCTGACAAATCCGGGCATTTTGCAAAACGCTAGGCGATCCGCCCGAACGGAATGAACCGTCCGAGCACCGCGCCGGCAATCACCGCGAAAAGCGGTAAGGCCGCCAGTGCGTCCGGCTCGCCCTCGGTCAGGCTGGCCAGGGCGGTGAGCAGGAAAATCAGAATACCGGTGCGCACACGCAGCCCGCTCAAGGGCTCGCCGGTCGCGTCGCCGACACTTCTGACCCGGCCGATGAGGATTGCGTGGATGAGACCCATGCCGATCAATGCGAGGGCCGGGTAGAGTCGTGTCGGGTCCAATGCCTGCAGGGCGCCCAGCAGCAGCGCCACGATATCGCCTTGCAGCTCGAACAGCGCCCAGACGGTGAAGGAGAGGGTGATCATTGCACCAAGCAGGCTCAGCGTACGCCGGCGATCGAGCAGGGCATCGGCGGAAAAGGCGATGGCTGCGACCACGCCCATTTCGGAAAACCCGTCGCGGAACACGGCCAGGGCAGCCAGCGCGATGATCAGCAAAATGTCGCCGAATTTGACAGGCTGGCCGACACAGCGATTGACCATGCGTGTCAGCATCATGGCGAGGACAAGCGTCCACAGCGCGGCCCCCTCGACGAAAAAGAGTGAGGCAATCGCGAGCGGCATGGCGATAAAGGCCCCGGCATTGCGATCCGGGTCCAGCTCGCGCGCCGCGGCCCAGCTGACAAAGGCGATGACTGCAAACTCCAGCCCGGTCCAGATCGGCGACAGCCCCTCTGCGCCTTGCTGGCCTGCCCAGACATAACCGATCGCCGCTGCAATTGGTGCCAGGATGAGGACGGCCAGATTCGTCCTGTATTGCGGTTCGAGCGGTCGTGCGATCGAGGATCGTTGATAAATAGCCTTGGTCATGAAACTCCCTCGCGGCGACATCGCGCCCTTGCTTGCCGGTCCCACATGCGGCACGCCTGTCCGGACCGGGACCATAGAGGCGTAATCATGATCGCTCCGCTGCTGCTTTCAAGTCTTATGGCAATCCTCACCGTGGCCATCCACATGGTCGGGCTGATGGTGTTGATGGGATTTTTGCGCGCACGCTCCAGCCATCTCCATCCGCATAGAAGTCCGATGCGCCAGGCCGTCTTCATCATGCTGGTCATACTGGGCCTGTTCGTGATCCATGCCGTGGAGATCTTCGCCTATGCCCAGCTTTATATCTGGCTGGGTGAATTCCAGACGCTTGAAGAAGCGCTCTATTTCTCGACGTCGACCTTTACCACCTTGGGCATGGGAGATGTTGTCATTGAGAGCCAATGGCGTCTCATTGCCGCGATAGAAGGGTTTAATGGCTTCCTCCTGATCGGCTGGTCGACGGCTTTTCTGGTCACGGTGATCGGTCGCCTCAAGGCCATCGAGCTCGATTGGATGGATGGATTGCGGGAGGAGGATGAACCGCGCGACAGATGAGCGCTTGCTGCGAGGGGGCAAGCCACGCTAAACCGCTGGAAAACGGGTATTCGCCCGCACGCATGAGGGGTTCATGTTCAAGAAGATTCTGATCGCCAACCGCGGCGAAATCGCTGTCCGTGTCATCAAGACCTGTCGCCGCTTGGGCATTCCCACGGTTGCAGTCTATTCGGAGGCTGATGCGGACTCGATGGCGGTCGAAATGGCGGACGAGGCGGTTTTTATCGGTCCGCCACCGCCCGGCGAAAGCTATCTGCGCATGGATGCCATCCTCGAGGCGATCAAGGAAACCGGAGCGGATGCAGTTCATCCCGGTTTTGGTTTCCTGTCAGAGAATGCCGCTTTTCCCAAGGCGCTGGCCGAGATCGGCGTGGCCTGGATCGGGCCGAATGAAAACGCCATTGATGCGATGGGCGACAAGATCCGCTCCAAGCAACTCGCGGCCAAGGCAGACGTGTCCACAATTCCCGGCGCCGATGGAGAGATCTCCGATGCGGAGACGGCAATCGCTGCGTCCAATGCAATCGGCTATCCCGTCATGCTCAAGGCCTCAGCCGGGGGCGGCGGCAAGGGGATGCGGATCGCCCGCAATCAGGGAGAGGTCCGGGAGGGCTTCAGCGCAGCCCGTAACGAAGCCAAGACGGCCTTTGGCGATGATCGTATCCTGATCGAGAAATTCATCGAGGAGCCGCGCCATATCGAAATCCAGGTCCTGGGTGACAAGCACGGCAATGTCATTCACCTCAATGAGCGTGAATGCTCCATCCAGCGGCGCAACCAGAAAGTCTTGGAAGAGGCGCCATCCCCCTTTCTCGACAAGAAAACGCGGGACGCCATGGGCGCGCAGGCGGTCGCCCTCTCAGCCGCGGTCGATTATGACAGCGCCGGCACGGTAGAGTTTATTGTCGACAAGAACCGGAATTTCTACTTCCTGGAGATGAATACACGCCTACAGGTCGAGCATCCGGTGACTGAGCTGACCTGCGGGCTGGATCTGGTAGAGCAGATGATCCGCTCTGCTGCCGGTGAAGCGCTTGAGCTGACCCAGCGAGATGTTGAAATCGATGGCTGGGCAGTTGAAGCCCGTCTTTATGCCGAAGATCCCTATCGCGGTTTCCTGCCATCGATCGGGCGGTTGAAGCGATTCCAGGAGCCTGCTGAGGGTCCGATGGGCAAGGGCAGGCTGCGCATTGATAGCGGTGTGCGAGAGGGCGATGAAATCTCGCTCTTTTATGATCCGATGATCGCGAAAGTCATCGGTTCTGGTGCCGATCGCGAGACCGCCATCGATGCCCTTTCTGCTGCGCTGGACCGTCTTCATGTAGAAGGCCTGCAGTCTAATGCGCCTTTCCTCTCGGCCGTTCTGGATGAGAGTGATTTCCGCTCCGGTCGCATTCATACCGGCTATATCGCGGATCATTATCCAGAAGGCTTTCATGGCACGCGTCCGCGCGAGGACCAGCTCATCTTCATGGCCAGTGCCGCGGCCTATATCCATGAATTGATGACACGGCGCGCGGCGCAGACCGAAGGTCGACTGGCCAAGCAGGACCTAGGACAGACGCGCGAATGGATCGTGTTAATGGACGGTCGCCGTATTGCGATCGAAGTCACAATGAAGGGCAAGGGCACAGCGGAAATCTGGCTGCCGGAAATGAAGCCGGACCGGCTCACTCTGGAAAGCGAATGGACGCCCGGCCAGCATTTGTTCGAGGGCAAGATTGACGGCACGCCATTTGCCCTGGAATTCAAGAACCGCACCGAAGGCTATGCGATGCGCCATCGCGGCTTCTCGGCGACGGCGATTGTCTGCTCGCCGCGCTCTGCCGATCTGCATGCGCTGCTGCCAGAGAAGGCAAAGGCGGACACAACCAAGCTGGTTATCTCGCCGATGCCGGGCCTGGTTGTCAGTGTCGATGTTACAGCCGGTCAGGACGTCAAGGCGGGCGAAGCCCTGCTCATTGTCGAAGCCATGAAGATGGAAAATGTGATCCGGGCGGAAAAAGACGGTGTCGTGAAGTCGGTGAATGTCGCTCCGGGCGCATCTGTTGCCGCGGACGAGCTGATGGTGGAGTTCGAATAGTCGCGGAGCGGCGATAGGAGGGCGTGGCATGGATTGGCAGAATCTACTGTTCAATGTCGAGGGACGGATCAGTGCCCGGGACTATTGGAAAGGCGTGGCCGTTATCATTGGTGGCAATATTCTGCTCAATTTTCTGCCCCTGATTGGCGGGCTGGTCTGGCTGGTTCTGATCTGGGTCGGGATCGCAGTCTATGGAAAACGCCTGCATGATACCGGTCGCACGGCCTGGTTTCATGCGCTGCCCTGGGTGTTCAATATCGTCATATTCGCCATCGGTGCGACCTTGTTGGGCGGCGTGGTCCTGGCGGCCTTTCTGTCCGACGGGGAGGTCGACCCGCTGATGATTATCAGTGCCGGTGGCGCCGGGGCATTGCTCCTCGCGCTCGGGCAGCTCATCTGGCTGGTTTACACGATCTGGCTGGGTTTTGCGTCCGGTGCAGGCGGCGCGAATCGTTTCGGCGATGCCCCCGTGATCGAACTGGATGACCGCTCCTGATCGGCGGATCGGGCAGAAGGCGGATTTCCTGAAAAACTCTGATTGACGATCGGCGAGGGCAGTGTGAAATACCGCGCATCAGTCATGCGTGGGGGGAATTCGCGATGAATCCGGGTGTCTTGTTTCTGCCGGTTTTCCGGGCATCGACAACGGCATTTTTGCTGGGTCTGCTGGTCCTGGCGATTGTGGATTACGTCCGGCTTGGAAGCGGGATTAATCCGCGATTGAGCCTGTTGAGCATGGTTGCGCTCTGGTTCTTCGTGTTCAGCCTTCACGCCAATCGACGTCGATATGTTGAACGCGGCGCCGAGCTCGCCCTGCTTCCGCTCGGGCTCGCCGTACTGGGTAAGGGCATTGGCTGGTTTGTCGGTGTCATGGGCTATTCGATCCAGGCCATGATCGCATTCGCGGCAGATAATGGCGTTGATATTGAACGTGATGCGACAATGGGCGAGGCCTTCGAAGATCCGGAATTCCTCGAAGCGGTCGGCGATCCGGGCTTCATGCAGGCCTTTTCCGACTTTGCCGAAAATGATCCGGAGCTGAATGCTGCAGCGGCGCAAGCCGGTGCCTTCCCGTCCTTTCTGGGGTTCTGGCTTATTCTCCTTGCGTTTATTCCCTGGTTCGCGCTGATGAAGCGCCGCGGCGGCCAGCTCGCACCCGGCGCGGATACGCCCTCCTTGTTCAACCCGGCGCCGCTCGCTGATCCACCTGCCCGGGAGCCGGCAGAGGCAGCGACAACGGAAACCGCAGCGGACACCGTGACGGCGCCCGACGCTGTACCCGCGCCAGTTGCCGAGCCGGAAGCCGCGGCAAAGCCGGAGCCTCAAACGAAGGCCGAACCAGAGGCCGAGCCGGAAGCTGAAGCCGTGCCGGACCCTCAGACCGAAGCCGATCCAGAGGTCGAGCCGGAGGCTGAAGCCGCGCCGGAGCCTCAAACGGAGGCCGAACCAGAGGCCGAGCCGGACGCTGAAGCCCAAGCTGAGGAAGGCAACGAGTCCGAACTGGACGCCGAGCCTGCACAAGAAACAGAGACGGAAGCACCCGGCACCGAGGCTCCGAAGAAAGACTAGGCGGGTTCAAGCTCCGGCGCATTGACCCTCCTTGCGGCTCCGAAAATGCCCGTGAAAGCGAGATGGAGCGCCGCGTCGAAATCGGTCATATCGACGGGTCGGCCCAAGTCATGGAGGCTGGTCACCCCGTAGAGCGGATTGGATATTCCACAAGGCGTTATGCCGCCAAAATGGCTCAGGTCCGGTGCGACATTGAAGGCGATGCCGTGAAAGCTGACCCAGCGCCGCAAACGCACGCCAATCGCCGCGATCTTGTCTTCGCGTCCCTCGCCACGATCGACCCAGACACCGACCCGTCCTTCGCGCCGGCCGGCCTCCACGCCAAAGGCAGAGGCGGTATCGATCAGCCATTTTTCCATATTGCAGACAAATTTGCGGGCATCCCGACCGCGTTTGGTCAAATCCAGCATGACATAGGCCACGCGCTGGCCTGGCCCGTGATAGGTGTATTCGCCGCCGCGTCCGGTCTCATAGACGGGGAATCGATCCGGCGTGAGCAAATCCTCTTTTTTTGAACTCGTACCGCCTGTGTAAAGCGGGGCGTGTTCGAGAAGCCAGACGAGCTCGCCAGCCTCGCCACGGGCGATGGCGGCGGCTCGCTCTTCCATGAAAGCCAGAGCCGGCTCATAGGGCGTATAGCCAGGGGAGTGGGCCCATTCGACGGGAGGTAATGCCATATCGTCTCAGTCTTAACTCTGCGGAAACCGTTCCGGGCAAACATCGTGAGGATTATCCGCCAGGGCAAGTCCGGGAGTGATGTGTGAGTCAGATCGGCGCAGTCGACGTTGAAATTGCTGTGCTGCTGGGACGGTCCAAAATGCCGATCCAGCAGTTTCTGCGCATGGGCCGCGGCGCCGTCATCCCGCTGGATTCAGGCGAGGATGAGGAAGTCTGGATTCTGGCGAATAACCATCCCATCGCGCGTGGCGAGGTGGTGATCCAGGGTGATCGAATCGCCGTGACCATTACCGGTCCGGCGGACGCACACGAATTCTTTGCCGCTGCATAAATAACCGCACTTGCCTCTTCACAAGCGTCAGGGATGTTGCTATTTCCGCGCCTCTTCCACGTGCGGTCGTGGCGGAATTGGTAGACGCGCAGCGTTGAGGTCGCTGTGGGG
>JBELMP010000064.1:0-13080 GCA_042095695.1 Maricaulis sp.
CTGAGCTGGCGGTTCCAGTCCGGGCGTGATTCATCCAGAAGGCCGGCTGCCAGGAAGTATCCGGCCTCGTCACAGGCTTGCAGAGCGGAGTGGTGGAAACGCGCCTGGAATCCGCTTTCGGGGTCCCCAAATAGCATGCCGATCGACCGTGAGCGTGCAGAGCGTAGCTCCCGGGCCGCGTGACTGGGACTGTAGTCGAGCTCGGCCATGGCCTTTTCGACGCGCTCCCGGGTCGACTTGCGGACTTTCTCCGCATCGTTCATCACACGTGATACGGTCTTTACGGAGACCCCTGCCCGCTCAGCGACATCGAAAATATTCGCCATTATTCTATCCCGGCTCCATCCCGCCGGGACTCCCATTCATCGCCGGACACCGCTCCGGGCTAGAGGCGATCACGATACAAATCCGCCATCACCGGTTTCGGGCGGCGGTCAACCGTAAACAAGCCCCAGTGTTTTTCCGGCTCATCGGGTTCTGGAGAACCCTTCCAGGACTCATCGAACGCCTCGAAGACATAGGTCAAAATGCCTTCCGCCTCGGTCCATCTCATGAGGGCTTCATAATAGTGTTGCTGCAGAACTTCGTTCGCATTCCCAACGTCAATCCCACGACCATTGGAGCGGGTCGTCCAGCCTGCTTCGGTGATCACCACCGGGGTGTCTGGATAGCGGCCCTTCACAGCGTAGTAATTGTCTTGAGTATAGGCGAGGGCCTCGTCGATCGACTTGTATTCCCAGACTGGATAAGTGTGCACACCCAGAACATCCAGCCAGGGTACCAGCGGCTTTAACTTGTCGGTCCAGGGCACATAGTTTTCGCAGAATGTCACCGGATGGCGCGCCCGTCGTCTCAGTACGCGGGCAAACTCAACAAGACGTTCGACTGGCACCATATGGTCATTCCAGTCCACACTGGCCTCATTACCGATCGAGACCGCCATGACTTCCCGGCGATAGCGCCGGGACAGGGCGGCGATCCGCGCAAGCTCGAGATCATTGGCGCGGCGATTGGCGGCGAGAACATCGTCGCTGTATTCGCCGCCCCAAGGACAGTTGGGATTGCTCACCTCAGCACCCAGCCCCATGCCCAGCATGACTTTCAGGGGAAGCTTTTCCTTGCGGATGACATTGAGCACCATCTCGGCATGCTGGGTGCAGTCATAGACTCTCAAATAGCGCCAGTGCCGCGCCAGGATCAGCAGATCTTCGCGCACCTCGTCATAGCTAGGAAAAATGCCGGACGGCGGACTTTGTCCGTCCCGATAGCCGGAATAGCAAATCGCATTGGCGTGCGCGGGCGAAAAACGACGCCGCGCCGGAGAGAATAGTCCAAACATCAAAGCTTACAGTATTTCGGCAGACCGTCCTTGTCCCAGAGGCCCCAATAGGCGCCCACATCACCTTCTTTGGCAACCTTCCATGCCTCATCAAATCCGGCGAAGTAAAACAGGTCGATACCTTCGGCCTGCGTCCACTCCACCGCATCAATGAAGTATTTCATCGCATTGATCCGCGACGGCTCCGCGCCGCGATCGCGGGTTCCGACATTCGGCCAGCCGGTTTCGGCGATAATGACCTTCTTGCCATCGGCCACGCGCTGCGCACGCCGATACATTTCGCGCATATAGATGTTTGCATGCTCGATCGGATAGCCTTCCCAGAACGGATAGCAATTGACCAGCAGGACGTCGCACGCTGCCGCGACACGGGGATGATTCTCGAACAGGAAATAGGCATCAACATAGCCTACCGGCACATCCACCTCGGCCTTGGCGCGTTCGATATAGGCGATCAGCTGATCCTCGCTCAGCTCCTCGCGCAGCATGACTTCATTGCCAATGGCCAGGATGCCGGCCTCGCCACGATTGGCAATCTCGATACCCTTGCTCAATTCGAGCTCATTGCGTTCCATATCGTCATCGATCCAGACGCCGACCATGGTCTGCAGGCCGAGCTCCCGGGCAATGCCCGGCGCCAGCTCATTGCCGCGCGTGCAGGAGAATGTGCGCACCCAGGAGGTATGCGCAGCCAGCATCGCCATGCGAGCGCGAATTTGCTCGGCGGACACATCAAACATGTTGTCCTGCCCGTCGACATAGGGGCTGAATGCCAGACCGTGCAGACCGCCACTCAGTATTTGAGTGATACGCGCCGCCATCTGCTGCTCCCCGATGATCGCCGGATTAATTCCCGACAGGCCGAGCTTGCGATTATATGGATTGGACATCAGGACCCCGACTTCAGAGCAATTCACAACTGGTTGAGGGGTATATGACAACGTTGGACATTATGGCAAGCCGGTCCTGCGTGTTTCTTACTCATCTTGCCCGGATAGGCGTTACGACCTTACCCTCGGTGTCCGCTGAGGCTGGAACGCGATCGCCGACTAGATCAAGGCACGGCTGGACTAAAGCCGGGGCGGCCCGACAACTGGCCGGGGATTATCGGCGGAGACCACGGAGTGCGGCCCCTGCGAGTAGCCATGACAGAACTGCCAAACCGAAAAGAATCATGACGACAACTACCAGGTAAGGCCAGTATTTCCCGATCGATTTTGCTACCAGGTTTCGGGTGAGCTGATCATAAGCCGAGGCGTCTGGTGGCAGCTCATAGACACCGACCTCCCCGGCATAGGCGCGATACTCTGTGAGCATGTCAGCGAACAACTCCGGGTAATCGGCGGACAAATCACGAGTCTCCCCTGGATCGACCGACAAATCATACAATCGCCATACGCCATCACCGAGAGGCGGAGCGTTGCGGGTGATTTTCCATTCGCCGCGGTAAAGTGCGGCATTGCCGCTGACTTCAAAGCCGAATCCCCCATCCTCGCGAGGCACATGGTCTGCCGCACCGGTGAGAAGCGGCAGGAGGCTCCGCCCATAGAATTCATCCTCGGGGGCGGCTACACCTGCCGCGTCTAACAATGTCGGAGTGAGATCCGCGACATGCGCGGGTGTCGATTCCATCCCGCCAGGCGCGACACCCGGGCCGGCAATAACCAGCGGCACACGCAGCCCGCCTTCGCCGGCATAGAATTTGTAAAGGTGAAACGGGGCTGACGAGACGGATGCCCATTCCGGGCCAATCGAGTTGATACTTCCCGGCTGGCCGAAATTATCCGGCGAAGTGTCCCATCCCTCAATCAGCTTGATACCCTCAAGGGCCAGATTGGCCAATCCGCCCGGGAGATGCGTCACCGCAGACTCCGGACCATTGTCCGACGTCACAACTATAATTGTATTCTCGAGCATTCCGCGCGCCGAAAGATGGTCGATCAGCCGGCCCAGATGGTAGTCAGCCGCCTCCATCATGCCGGCATTCACCTGCATTCTACGGGCTGCCAGCGCCTGCTCCTCCTCTGAAAGCGTGTCCCATGCCCGATGTCGGTCCGGGCTTTGGGCAAGGGTCGAGCCTGATGGGATCAGTCCAAGCTCGATGGCGCGATCCTGGCGCCGCTCCCGCAAAACATCCCAGCCCTCGTCAAAAACACCATCATAGCTGTCGATAAACGACAATGGCGCCTGAACGGGGATATGCAGCGCCTGGAATGACAGGAAGGCAAAGAATGGGCGCTCGGAATCACCGGCATCCACGTAGTCGATCATACGATCAACAAGGGTTCGGGAGGAATAGAAATCATCCGGAAGACGAGTGCGTTGCCCATTTTCATACCAAGCCACGCGACCGTAACCGGGCAGGTAATGGCTATCGTCATAATTACTGCCACCGGTTGAATCCATCACGAATGATCGGTCAAACCCGAAACGGTCGGGCAAGTTCGCGCCGCTTTCCCCGACACCCCATTTGCCACTGACATAGGTTTGATAACCGGCTTCCGAGAGGCGCGAAGCCAGCGTTTCCTGATCCGCCGCCCAGCGCATCGAATAACCCGGGAAAGCGCTCATTTCGGGCGTCACTGTTTCAACCAGCGTCCCCATACCCACCTGATGGTTGTCCATACCGGTCAACAACATGGCGCGGCTGGGCCCACAGAAGGGTGCGGTATAGTAGCGGGAGAACATCATGCCTTCGCGGGCCAAGGCATCAATCGTCGGCGTCCGCGTTTCACTTCCATAAGCGCCGAAATCCGTAAACCCGGCGTCATCGAGCAATACGAGAAGTATGTTGGGACGAGCCTCCTGCGCGAGGGCGCCCGCCGCAATTGACATGCCCAATGCAAGCGCAGAAACGATAGTGCGCGCGAAGCCCAACATGATAGCCACTCCTTGTTGTCGCACCCATCACCCCAGTCCCAGCAGGGTCGCCGGCCGAACAGGGTTTGCGAACATGTCCGCAAGCAATCAAAATGGAAGTTAGTCTACTTTCTGGATGGAGGACAGGTCATCATGTCGAGACTCTGCATTGGATTCGTGACGCTTTTTGCCGGCCTGGTCGTAAGCATTTCAGGCTGGAAGGCCTTCCAGACCCGGATTGCGGGATGTCTCCTGCTGCGCAAAGCCGGGTCGGCCTGAGGGCCGCTACCAGAGGGAGGTCTCGATGCGATGATCGCAGTGCTCACAGCCATTACTCCGATTGTTGGTGTCCTACTTTTGGGCAAGGCTGTCGCTACCACCCGGATAGTGTCGGAGGAGGGCTGGCTCGGTCTGGAGTCGATCACCTATTATGTTCTTCTTCCGGCCATCATCATCAGCAAGTTATCGATTGCCGACTTTACCGGTGTCGATTGGCGCATGCCGCTTGCCCTGGTCAGCGCCCAGCTGGTGATTGCCGCTCTGTCCGTGCTGCTCAGCAAGGCGAGCCAGCAACCGGCCAGCCGTGTTGGCGCATTTGTGCAATCCGGTGTCCGCTGGAATACATTTATCGCACTCGCCATCGCTCAGGATTTGATGGGAACAAACGGCGTCGCGCTGGTCGCCGCTGCCGCGGCCGCACTGACCCCAACCGCCAATCTGATCTCCATCCTCGCCCTGCTCACCTACTCGGACTCGCATCTTAATATCGGCATGCTGGTGCGCAAAATCCTGCTCAACCCGCTTATTCTGGCCCTGGCCTTCGGCCTGTCCATCAATCAGCTCGGGTTGGAACTCGCGGGCGTTCTGACCGGAGTTCTGGATATCCTGGGGCAAGCCGCGATCGCGCTGGGACTGCTGAGCTCGGGGGCGGCGATCCGGCTGGTCGCCAGCGGCACACCCCATGGCGTGATTGCGGGCTGGTCCCTGCTTCGCCTGCTCGGCCTGCCGGTATTTGCGGGCCTGTCGGCCTATCTGCTCGGTGTGCCTGGACCCATATTTTTCATTATCATCCTGGCGACCGCAGTCCCGACCGCGTCCAATGGCGCGATACTGGCCCGCCAACTCGGAGGCGATGCACGTCTGGCGGCGAACTTGATCGCCTACCAGACCCTGATGGCGATGATCACGCTGACCGGTGCACTCTGGCTGGCCGAAACCTATCTGCCCATCGCTCCCCGCTGAGGACCGCAGTCGTCACACCTGCCCACTTTACGCTCAAGGAGATCAGCGACGCACCGCACGCGCTGCGCGACAAAACAAAAGCCGCGGCCCCTGAGGGACCGCGGCTCTCGACGAAGCTTATCTACTGGATCAGCGCAGCTCGCGTGCAACACGCTCGAGCAGGTCACTCAAGGCTGCGGATTGACGTGCCGCCGAAGAACCGGCTTCACTCGACGGCAATTCACGCCGCAGGCGGGAAAGTTCTGAAGATAGCTCGCGGTCATTCGAGCCTGCCTCCATATGCGCCGCAGCCTCATCAAGCGCAGCCGAGAAAGCTTCCGCCTCTTCAGCGCTCAGCGCATCGGCGCGAACGAGCTGATCAATATAGGCCAGCCCGACAACGGGATGATCAGGCCAGCGCACCTGATACTGCTGCTGCGGATTGAACACCGCACCCTGATCAGCGAGCGCCGCGGCAGCAATCTCGTTGGCGGTCAGGAACTCACTGGGGACCAGTTCGAACACATCGAGGCCGCGCGCGATTTCCGTGCCGTAGATCCGACCATCATACCAGTAGGACGACCAGTAGCCGCCGCTGATCATCACGTCCGCATCGACCGGCCCGCGATCAAAGAAAGCGATCTCGAAGACATTATCACTATCGGTGAAATCGATGACCGAGATGCCACCCTGATACCAGGATTGAACGAAGATATCGCGCCCCGGTACCGGCACAACGGACCCGTTATGCGCCACGCAATTCTCTTCTTCCGTCTGGGCGGACGGGATTTTGTAATAGCTGGCAAATTCAAGACGGCCGTCATTCAGCTCGAAAATGGCGTTTGCACCCCAGTCGGCGGGGTCCTGGGCCCGGCAACGCGGCCGACCACCGCCGCCCCATTCATCGGTGAACAGAACCTTGGTGCCGTCATTATTGAAGGTTGCGGAATGCCAGTAGGCGAAGCCGGTATCGACCACCGCATCGATCCGGCTGGGCGCGCGCGGATCAGAAATGTCGAGAACAATTCCATTGCCCGAACAAGCGCCGGCGGCCAGGTTCAAGGCCGGGAAGACGGTGATGTCATGGCATTGGTCGGTACGGCGCGTGGACTGGGTTCCGTCACCATGATCGCCGCCGGACCACAGACCTGCAATCCGACCAGATTCGTCATCCGCAAACACACGCGGGCTATCCACAATCCGCGACGCAGCCGGGTTGTTCACGGGGATCTCGATCACATCGATGGAGAAGAGGGCGGTTTCATCATCACCCGGCAGGCCGGCTACACAGCCCGCCAGCTCCTCTTCAGGACGAATGGAACTCGTACCGGAATTATAGACAATGATGGTGTTCTCATCATTGGCAACAACGGAATGGGTGTGGGATCCGCGGCAGGTCTGGACCAGACCCACCTGGCGCGGCGCGACCGGGTCGGAGATGTCGAAAATCCGGATGCCGCGAAAACGTTCTTCGCTGACCTCTTCATCGATACCCTGACGCCCGCAATCAATGCGACCGCGCGTGTCCTGGACGGACATGATCATCAGATCACCGACGATGGAGACATCGCCCTGACCACCCGGGCAGACGATCGAACTGATCAGCTGCGGGACGTCGGATTCGATATTGTAGAGATTGATACCGTGGTAGTTTCCAACGGCCATCAAATCCCCGGAGAAGGCCATATCGGTCTGGGAAAAACTCAGGAAGGGCGAACGATCGCCGAACCGGCGCTCGACTTCTTCATCCGTTTCTTCAGGCGCGATGAGCGGCGGCAGGCCTGCCGGGTTCTCGACATCGAAGAATCCGGTCGGTTTCGGCAAACTCGCCAGCATTGTAAGGTTGGAGATCGCCTCCTCAGCGTCGCGGAACCCGGCCGCCAGCCCGTTGCGCGGATCTTCCGACAGCCCGGACAGGAGCGTATTCATCCGGCGGATTTCGGACTGCTGCTCACCGCGCACATCATTGACGAAATCGAGCAGAACCGGATCGTAGGCGGAACCGCGCTGGTCAAGCAGATGATCAACCATTTCGACAGCGCCCTCATGGTGCGCAATCATCAGCTCAAGGAAGAGCGCATCAAACGCCATGCCCGTCACGTCTCCAAGGGCCGCCATCTGCGCCGGCGTTGCCATGCCAGACATGTCATGATGGCCGCCATGGTGCATGGCGTGCGGGTCGTTGACCGGGTCGGGAGCATTCTCACCGCGCTCGAGCAGCCATCCGCGCATGAATTCGATTTCATCAGCCTGCGTTGCATCAATGCGCTCTGCGATCGACCGGATCGCGCCATTGCTCGTCCGCTCATTGACCAGTCCGGACATCTGCACAGCTTGGAAATGATGCAGGATCATGCCCTGCATGAAGCGGACATCATCGTCGGAATACCGGTTGGCCGCGATCTGAACCGCCTCTTCAGCACTGAGCTGGCGATTGGCTTCTCCAGGCGCGCCCGGCTGCACGATCGGCGCATCCTGCGCCAGTGCTGAACCATTCACTGCCAAGCCTGTCGCCAAGACAAGCGCGGCGCTCCCCAGGAAATAACGAGCCTTCCAAGCCATATCAATTCTCCCCAAATCTAGACTGGACGAGATAGTAGACTGCGAATCGGGCGGGGCAAGCAGTCAAAGAAAGTTCAGACAGCTGCGAGCGGACCGCGGCTCGACAATCGCCGTTTACAGGATGGCGTCACGCGACACAGGCGTTCCGGCGGGGTTTACTTGGGCTGTGCTGATACTCGCACGGGTCCAATCTCGACCTCCCCTTCATCGATCTGAAGGACAATACGGGTTGCTGGCGCCATATCCCGGAGGCCGTGGGCACGCACCTCGCCAATCGCGTTGTCGCAAGCCGGATATTCCGCGACCAAAACTCCGTTGAGCCAATGCTGCACCTGCCGCTCATCCAAGACAAGCCGGACCCGGTTCCAGCGATCTCCGGAATAGACCCGCTTGGGGCGATCCGGCTCGGACAGATTCATCGCCGCCAAACGATCGGGGACGCTGCCCATCAATCGGGTGGCGGATTGCTCATCGTTGGCCGCCTCGTCATTGGCGATGCGATAGACACCGGCACATTGCTGCGCTCCGCGGTCATAGACATAGTCCAATTGGCCTGCGGCCTCACCATTGACCCGGATGTCCATAACCAGTTCGAAAGAGGACGCATTCAGGTCCAGAACCGGTCGCTCAAGCCCGAATTCTGCAAACGTCCAACCTTGGTCGAGTTCTGCCGCGACCAGACGGTCCGTCAACCATCCTTCGACTTGATCAAAGCGCCGCGCCTGCCACAGATCTGCGGCTTCAGGCTCCGGAAGAAGTCGCAAGCCGCGCCACTCGGTAAAGCCTCCGACAAGGCTGGCGTCTACGCCGATATCGTGAATCTGCAGCGCTATAACGCCACGCTCATGGTGATCGCCGACCATATGCGCGCAGGCGATTCCGTTTACCCAGGTCGCCATCACCGCCCCGACAGCCTCAATCCTGTATGTGTTCCACTCGCCATGTCGGTAGGCCGCGCGGCAATCCGGATTCCGGGCCATGGAATGTCGCCAGCGATGCACGCCCTCATGGTAGATCCCGCCGGTCCAGCGCCGCTCTGTGGGATCAATATCCAGCTGATATCCGATCACACCGCTCCAAGTGCCTGGCGCGGCCTCGGTCCGAAACTGGACACCGGAATTGGCCATGCCCTGAGAGCGCGCCTCGAATTCCAGTACAAAGTCGGCGTATTCATCCTCGGTCGCCAGGAAGCTGTTCGGCGATTGCAGCACATTCATGCCGCGAATGGCACCATCGACAACGGTGTAAGGGGCGTTGCCATTAAGCTGTTGCCACCCGTCCAGCGATTGCCCGTCGAAGAGATCGCGCCAGCGGCTCTCCCCCGGCTCGGGCGATTGGGCCGGCGCACAAGCCAGCTGTGCCGCCGCGCCGCAAACGACGACCAGGATCGCGCGCAAAACCCGAACTGCCCGGCTCACAGCTGGCCCTCCTGCAGGCGCGAGACCGCATAATCGACCGCGCGCGCCGTTAACGCCATATAGGTCAGAGACGGATTGGCCGTACCGCATGACGACATGCACGCTCCGTCCGTCACAAAGAGATTGTCGACGTCATGGGCCTGATTCCAGCGATTGAGGATCGAGGTCGTGGGATCATGCCCCATACAGGCTCCGCCCATCTCATGGGTCTTGCCGCCAACCAGGACATGTTCTTCATCCGGTGTCCGGGTTGAGGTAACACCGGTACACCCGGCCGCCGTCAGGATCTCCACCGCATCGCGCTCGGCCTGGCGGATCATGGCGCGCTCATTTTCGCGAATATGACAATCCAGATGGACCAGCGGGATACCCCATTGATCCGTCCTCGTGGGGTGCAAACGCGCCGTATTGTCCGCATAGGGCAGCATCTCGCCGAACATGCCGATCCCCATCGACCAGGGTGTCCACTGACCGACCCCGTCCTTTATCTCAGCGCCTAGTCCGGCTCTGGAACCACTATGTCCCGTGCGATAGCGATTTGCACCGCCCTGAAACCCAAAGCCGCGCAGGAAATCCTGTGCCTCATTCTCGTGTCGATAGTTCGGAATATAAATCCCGGTCGGCCTGCGTCCGAATTCGAACCGGTCATCCAGCCCCTCAATCCGCCCATTGGCCCCAGCATGTCCGAAATGATCCATGATATAATTGCCCAGCTGCCCCGACGTGTTGGCAAGACCGTTGGGCATGGCTTCAGAGCGAGAGTTGAGCAGGATCTGCACCGATGCGATCGCCGACGCGTTAAGAAAGATCAGACGGGCCGAGAAAACACGTTCCTCTCGGGTATGGCGATCAATGACCTTGACCCGGGTGGCACGCCTTGTGACCGGATCGTAGTGGATTTCTCTGACGATTGAATCCGCCTCAATTGTCAGATTGCCGGTCTGTCGTGCTGCAGGCAGTGTCGCGGAAAGCGATGAGAAGTAAGCCCCGTAGGAACAGCCTCTCATACAGTGATTGCGTGCCTGGCAGGGACCGCGGCCCACAGCCGTATGCGCGTCACGCACTTCGGTCAGATTGGCGCAACGCCCGATAATCAGTCGACGATCCTCGAATTGATTGCGGATATTCTCTGCGAGGATTGATTCTGCCGCGCTGAGCTCCCAGGGCGCCAGAAAATCTCCGTCAGGAAGATCGGGCAGACCATCCCGGGCTCCGGAAATGCCGGCGAAAGCCTCGACATGGTCATACCATGGCGCCAGATCATCATACCGGATCGGCCAGTCGACTCCATGACCGTCACGCGCATTTGCTTCGAAGTCCTTTGGGCCCCAGCGATAGGATTGGCGGGCCCAGGTGAGCGACCGACCACCGAGCTGATAGCCCCGCGTCCACATGAATGGCCGATCCTCCGGGAAGGAATAGGGATACTCCGCCTCATCGACGAAGAATTGAATATACTCATTGCGATAGGTCCATCCCTTTCGCTTGAGCATCCTGTAGCGGCCTTCCTCGTCATAGATTTCCGGCACCATGCCCCGAAACTCCATATCCCAGGGCGCTTCGAAATCCGTGTATTCAGGACTGGGGTGATCGAGATGGCGTCCGCGTTCAAGGACCAGGGTTTTCAGACCACGCTCGCAAAGCTCCTTCGCAGCCCATCCACCCGAGATTCCCGATCCGATGACAATCGCGTCGAAGTCAGCGTTCATGGCACTCCCCTAGAACCGGGCGTCTTCGGTCAGCTGGCGATACTCGCTCAGGCTAACATTTCCGCGGTATTGTCCGGGCACGTGAACATAGTCCGGGATTGCCGCCTCGCTGGAATAATGGATGTGGAAGATCAGCGCCTTTAACCGCCGATAGGCCGGCGCAAAATCCGGGTCCGCATCCTCCGAGAAGCTGATCCGGTCTATCTCGACAAGCAATTGCAGGCGCTGCTCGGACTGCAGGCGCCGATATTCCAGCCCTGTCTGCTGCTGCGCATACGCATTCAACATCGCCGGCCATTCAAGCATCCGGGTGCGCGTTGCCCGGGATGCCCATCCTTGCATCAGCTGGTCAAGATAGAGGACAGTGCCCGTATCGGAGGCGCCGGGCGTCAAAGTGCTGGGGATCATCAGATCCGCGACATCCATAAATAGCGTCGCCGTCTCGGGGTCAAAAAACGTGAAGCCGCTGGCATCGGAGATTTCCAGCACGATGACGTCTTGGTCATTGCAGCCAGGCAGGAGAATGCCGGCTGCTGCCAGGCCAACGCTCTGCAAAACGAGTCGTCGCGTGGGTTTCCGCGTGGGTTGTACTGGCATTGGCCTCTCCCGAGCATGCCTGACCAGCATGCAAGCCACGAAGCGGGCGATCAAGCGCGAAGTCCGGGACAAGCGGCGGGGCACCAACAGCTGTCAGACAAAAACGGATCGGCCTCAAAGGACCGGGATTGATCCTATTTCAGGCTGCGAGTTGACGCCATTCGGCCATGGCGGCGAAGCGGTTCCACCAAAATCTCACTGTTTCATGCGTGATATCGATGCCGCGTTCGTGGAGCAGATATTCGACGTTCCGAAGAGACAGCGGAAACCGGACATACATCATCACCGCCAGGCGGATGATCTCGGGAGAGGTTTTGAAATAATGAAATGGGTTCTTCTTCATCCCGCCAATCTAGCGGCTAACCGGCTAACACCGAATTTCCTCTGACAGTGCCACCGCGTTGCCTGTTTCACCGAAGGATCTTGAACAGGAGCTGGTCGAAGTGACTGCGGCGGTAGCAAATGCCGTGCTCGCCGGAGCAAACGCGAGGTTGGTGAACAAGCATAAACAGCCGACCATTTTCGACGAAATAACTCCGCGTGATCTGTGCACCTTCATATTGGTCGACATGGCGAAATCTAGTGCCATCCGATGAAATGTGGTCTTCGCGAAGCTCATAGCGGGCATTGTGATGAACCCATTCCCGATTGGCACTTCTTGGGTCGTAGTACTGAATGAAGCCTTCGCCTTCGATACAGTCTCGCAGACCATCTGTTCCACAATCGGTGCTGACCGTAGTGAAGAACGCTTCTTCATGCCGTTCAGATGCCTCCACATCTATTAAGCGGCATTGGCCGATGCATTCCAGTTGTAGTGTGGTGACCTGGTTGAGGCTTGCGAGTTCGTCGAAGAGCTCACTGGATCGCTCAGGAGCCTGGCTAGCGCAGGCGCCAAGCGAGAGAGCGGCGAAAGCTAATAGTTTCATGTCATCGACGGTTTTGCGGGATATTGTCGTAGGCACGCGGTCTGTAACCAGGTGACGCTAAACCAGATTGGCGCAAAATTGTACCGCTATTAATAACCGCGTGCGGTTCAACGGCGGTGTCAGACAAGAACGGATCGGTCTCGAATGACCGGGATTGAGCGCAACTCAGGCCGCGAGTTGACGCCATTCGACCATGGCGGCGAAGCGGTTCCACCAAAAGCGAACCGTCTCAAGCGTGATGTCGATGCCGCGTTCGTGGAGCAGATCCTCGACGTTGCGAAGAGAGAGCGGGAAGCGGATATACATCATCTCCGCCAGGCGGATGATTTCAGGCGAATTTTTGAAATATCGGAACGGATTGCGCATCAGAAAACGCTACGAAATCGGGCGAACCCGCTCAAGCGGCGTTTAATCTGACACTGCCGCTTCCACGACACGCCCGATTTTGT
>JBELMP010000065.1:0-289 GCA_042095695.1 Maricaulis sp.
ATGCCGATGTTCAAGGCGCTCAAGGCCTGCCCGGACGCGGTCATTGTTAAGCCCGATCATGCGAAATACTCCCGCGAAGGGCACCGGATTCGCGAAATGATGCGAGACATCACGCCGCTGGTTGAACCCTTGTCCATCGATGAGGCCTTCCTGGATCTGTCCGGCACAGAACGCCTGCATGGCGCCGCCCCGTCTGCGACCCTGCTCAGGCTCCAGCGGGCGATTTTCGAAGAGATCGGGATCACAGTCTCCGTCGGCCTGTCCTTCAACAAATTCCTGGCAAAGACCG
>JBELMP010000066.1:0-12874 GCA_042095695.1 Maricaulis sp.
TCCGCGACCAGGTCGTCCGGGCCTATCAGGAAATCCTGCGCATGCCGATCTAGGGTTGTTTCCATAACCTTCTGATTGAAAAGCTGAAGCCCGCAAATAAATTACGTATTTTTAGCGACGGATTGAGAAGCTCCGCCCTGTTGAACCGTCTGAGGGGAGACCTAATCAGCGGGGAGGGACAGGAGCTGAGTATGTTGCGTCGGAAGTTCGGCCACCCAGTGCAGGGGCCGTTATTCAAGTGTTTTTCATTAAGTCTGCTGTTGGCATTGGCCGCATGTGGCGGCGGCGGTGGCAGTTCAACCGAGGCGACGACCTCGACAATGACGGTTGTTGTAACCAATGCCGCCCCGACTGTAGCGCTCCAAAATCTCGATCAGGGCGCCGAAGTTGACACGCCGTTTGAGTATGATGCCGCGCAGGGCGGCACCACCTTTACCGACCCTGATGGCGATGCGCTCACCTATGGCGTTACGCTAAATCCGGACAATGCCGGACTGACAGCGACCGGAGCCGTTATTTCCGGCACGCCGAACCGTGCTGCGACTGTCACGGCGACGATCACGGCCACAGACCCTTCGGGTGCTGAAGCCAGCGACACGTTCAGCATAATCATTCAGGAAGATCAGGATGTGATGGCGCGCTCAGGCCTGGCGGGTCTGCGTTTCCATATCGGGCAGGTCGAAAGCTTTGACCCGGCGGATTGGGCACGGTTTTTCGAGGACCCGTCTGGCAATGGTCTAACCCTGTCCATCGAGCTCGCAACGGCTATCCCGGGCATGAGCCTGAATGGGGGTGTGCTCAGCGGCACGCCGACGACAGCCGGCACATTTGCCGCCACTGTCATCGCCAGCAATAGCGCAGGTGATGATGCCGAGGTCGGAATTTCAATCGTCGTGCTGCGCTCCACGACGGTCGGAGCGCCATTATTGCCGGCTGATGTATTCGACTATGTCGCCTATGCCGAAGAGGATACGCCGCTGCATTTCCGCGATGGTGGCAATAACTCTATCGCGTCGACCGATAACACGCCGAACAATAATGCGCTGACCAACGCCGGTGCGACCCTCGGACGGGTGTTGTTCTATGATACGCGTCTGTCGATTGATAACAGCGTGTCCTGTGCGAGCTGCCATGTTCAGGCCTTCAATTTTGGCGAGCCGACCGCGGTGTCGACGGGTTTTGATGGTCAGCGGACGCCGGTGAATGCGCCGTCTCTGGCAAATGTGCGCTTTTATGCGCGTGGCAATATGTTCTGGGATGAGCGGGCAGACAGTCTGGAGGACCAGGCTCTGGGGCCGATCCAGAGTGATGTCGAAATGGGCAATACGCTGGCCAATATGGTCGCGACCGTGGAGGCCCAGAGCTTCTACCCGCCGCTTTTTGAAGCCGCTTTCGGTGATGACGCCGTAACCGCCAATCGGGTCGCACGCGCCCTGGCCCAGTTCCAGCGCGCCATGGTGAGTTATCAATCCCGCTTCGACACGGCGGTGATTGGCGACAATCCGAATGCCAATACGCCGGACTATGCCGGGCTGCTGACCCAGGAAGAATTGCATGGCATGGCATTATTCCAGCCGGTGAATGACAACATCCTTGCCCAGGGCGGCCTGGACTCCATTGATGATATCGGCTGTGCGCAATGCCATCAGACAATGGCCCAGGTGCTCGATCGCGCGCCGCAGAATATCGGCCTTGATCCGACCGTGTCCGGCAACGGTGCTTCCGGCGATGACGACTTCAAGGTTCCCAGCCTGCGCAACATCGCTCAGTCAGCGCCCTACATGCACGACGGACGCTTCGAAACACTCGAGGAGGTCGTTATTTTCTACGCGCAGGAGGTCAATGATAATGGCGAGACGAGCAATCTACTGCGCGAGGGCGATGATGCCGGTGCGCCGATCGAGCGCCATGATCTCAGCGATGAGGACATAGCCGCCCTGGTCGCTTTCATGCAGGCGTTGAGCGATGACAGCTTCCTCACGGATGCGGCATTTTCCGACCCGTTCACCGAATAGCGATCGGCGTCAAACCGGGAACAGGAGGCGGTGAGAACCGTCTCCTGCTTGTCCTGAAATCACCATGTAGGAAATCTGGCCCGGCTCGTGGTCGTGCCTCAGATGTTCCCCGTGCTGTCCACAGCGGGCGTCCGACTATTCCGCCTCGGCCAGTGTGCGCGCAATATAGGCGTCCACCTGTTCGCTCAGGATGGAGAGTGGCAGGGCGCCCTCGCGCAAGATCACGTCATGGAATTCGCGGATGTCATAGGCTTCGCCCAATTCCATTTCGGCAATGGCCCGCAGTCCGAGGATTTCATTCTTGCCGATCTGATAAGCGGTCGCCTGACCGGGCAGCACAATGTAACGATCGATAGCATTGACGATATCGCCCTGGGGATTGGGTGTGTTTTCAGCGAGATAATCGATCGCCTCCTGCCGTGTCCACTGGTGATAGTGAAGGCCGGTATCCACGACGAGACGGCAGGCGCGCCACAACTCCATCGCCAGGCGACCGAAATTTGAATACGGGTCCGAATAGAAGCCGAATTCCAGCGGGAAATACTCGGTGTAAAGGCCCCAACCTTCCGTATAGGCCGTGTATCCGCCAAAGCGACGGAAGGCCGGCACGTCCTCCAATTCCTGCATGATTGCGAGCTGCATGTGATGGCCCGGCGCACCTTCATGATAGGCCAGCGCCTCCATTTGGTAGATTGGCATTTGCGCCATGTCGCGCAGATTGGCGTAATAGACTCCAGGGCGCGAGCCATTGGCTGCGGGGCGTTGATAAAAGGCCTTGCCGGCGGAGGCTTCGCGGAACGGCTCCACCCGGCGCACTTCCAGCTCTGCACGCGGGAAGGTGTTGAACATTTCCGGCAAGGTTTCGACCATGGTGTCGATGAATGCCGTGGCTTCATCGAGATAGCGCTGACGGCCTGCATCCGTGTTTTCATAGTAGAATTGGGGATCAGTGCGCATGAAATCGAAGAAGGCTTGCAGCGAGCCCTCGAAACCGACCTCGCTCATGATCGCTTGCATCTCGTCCTGGATGCGCGCTACCTCGTTCAGACCGATCTGATGGATCTCCTCGGCGGAGATATCCATCGTGGTGTAGCCATTCAGCATGTAATTATAAAACTCACCACCATCGGGATGCTTCCAGACGCCATCATCATTACTGGCGATGTCGGCCTGGGTCTCAAACAATGCGATGATGCGTTCATAGGCAGGAAGCACGCTTTCGGTGAGGGCGGTCTCTGCGTCTGCCAGCAGGGCGGCCTGCTCGGCTTCGGGCAATTGAAGCGCGGCTAGCTTACTGCGGAAATCGGCCATGAGCGGGCTGTCATTGCCGTCGGTGAACGGGGCGCCGGAGACCACATTCCGCGCTGTTTCGATCATCGGCGCATATGTCCAATTCGGCGTGTAAATTCCCATCTCATAGGCGCGCCGGGCGTTGGCGATATGCTGGTCAAGATAGTCGGCCATGCCGTTCAGGCGGCTGATATAGGCCTCGGCATCCTCTCGTGTATCGACCCGATGATTATTGATCAGGAAGGTGGGCGTATTCATATGCGGCCCGGAACGCGGCGTGAAGATGTAACCGTGATCGACCCAGCGCCGGCCTTCCCGTGCGCGTTCAGCATTCAGAGCAAACAGTCTCCAGGAGATCTGGGCACTGTCGTCGAGTTGGTCGAAGTCGAAATTATCGAGCATATACTGGTAGTTGGCCTGGTCGATTTCATGGCTGGCCTGGTCGAACTCGGGTGATGCATCATCCCATAGGTCATTATTCGTCTTCATGCCCATATAGGTCTGGAACATTGGCGACCGCGCCAGTCCCGCATCGAAGACCTCCTGAAACCAGGCATTGATACGGTCGGTCTCAGTTTCCTCGGCGACGGCCTCATTGGGCGTGGTCTCGTCGGCGGACAGGGTCGGGGGCGCTATGGCAGCTGGATCGCTCTCACTAGCCGGTTCAGTGCACGCGGCGAGCAAGGTGAACGCCGAGGCGCTCAAAAACAGGGGGGTCAGCTTGATCATAACACGATCCTTTTTTCTCTAATGCACCCAAACTAGGCGATTGAAACCGTGAGGCCAGCCTGTTCGTACAGGCTGCCCCTGCATTGGATGTATCAGCCGGCGCGGTTAACCGGCCTGTTTCTCGGCAATCCAGTTATCGACCAACTCCTCAAGTAGAGAGAGCGGCACTGAGCCATTGGTCAGGACCACATCGTGGAACTCGCCCCAGTCGAAATCATCGCCAAGCGTGTCCATGGCGCGCTGTCGCAGGTCGAGAATAGTGATCATGCCGATTTTGTAGGACACCGCCTGGCCCGGCCAAACAATGTAGCGGCGGACCTCATTGGCGATATCGCCCGCCGGCATCGGCGTAGCCTCGAGCATGTAGGCATTCGCCTCTTCCTCACTCCACTGGTAGTGATGGATACCGGTGTCGACAACGAGACGAGCCGCGCGGAAGACCTCGTAGGAGAGTCGGCCGAAATCCTGATAGGGGTCTGTAAAGAAGCCCATATCCTTGCCGAGATTCTCCGCGTACAGGGCCCAGCCCTCGCCATAGGCGGAATACCAGGCCAGACGCTGGAACATCGGTGTGTTCTCCAGTTCCTGGGACAGGGCGGACTGAAAGTGATGTCCCGGTGCGCCTTCGTGATAGGCCAGTGATTCCATGAGATAGGTCGGGTTGTCGCGCATATTCGCGAGGGTCACATAGTAGGCGCCGGGTCTCGTGCCATCGAGCGACCCTTGCTCATAGAAAGCCCCCGTCGCGGTCTGGATGCGATAAGGCTCCACCGCTCGAACTTCCAGCTGCGCGCGGGGCAATTGCCCGAAATAATCCGGCGCTGCGACCATCATCTGATCGATCATTGCCGTGGACTCGTCGAGATAGCGCTGCCGGCCCTCGTCATTGTCCGGATAGTAGAACTGATCATCAGTGCGAACGAATTCAAAGAAGTCCTGGAGGCTGCCCTCAAAATTCACCTGGGCCATGATTTCGCGCATCTCGCCATGAATGCGCTCGACGTCTGCCAGACCGGTCGCGTGGATCGTTTCGGCGTCGAGATCTACACCCGTTGTATAGTTGAGCAGCTGGCTTTGATAAAATCCTTCACCCTCCGGCAGGGCCCAGGCCCCGTTATTGTCGCCGTCTGCCATCGCCTGGTGGCGCTCCATTGTCGCGATAAGCTCGGCATAAGCAGGCTGGACCTGGTTGAGAAGGGCCGCGGAGGCGCGACTGATCAGCGCGTCGCTCGCTGCATCGTCGAGTTCCAGCGCGCTGATCTTGGCCCGGAAATCGGCGAGCAGCGGGCTGTCCGTGCCGCTCTCGTCAAACGGCGCGCCTGTAATCATGCCTTGGGCCGTCGAAATGATTGTCGGATAGGCAAAGGCGGGCGGCAGGACACCGGCCTGCGCTCGTTCGTCGGCCTGTTGCGTATAGGTGCCGATCAGCTCTCCAAGCCCGTTCAGACGGCTGATATAGGCCTCCGCATGATCGAGCGTATCAATCCGGTGATAGCCGATCAGTATGGTTGGCATCTGGGTATGCGGCCCGAAGAACTGGGTGAAGATGTAGTTATGATCCCAGAATTCACCCTGCTGCTGGTTATTCGCGGCGATGAACTCAGCAAAACGCCAGGAGACCTGGGCGTCAGGGGTCAGCGCAGCGAAGTCGAACTCTTCATTCATGCGACGAATGCGGTCGGCTTCACGTTGCAAGCCGGCGCGATATTCCGCTTCCGACGCGTCATCCCAGCGGCCATAGGCATCAAGGTCATCGGTCATGCCCAAATAGGTCTGGAACAGTGGAGAGCGGGCCAGCTCGTCTTCGAACTCGGCCTGAAAAAAAGCGTAGAGACGTTCTGTCTCACTCTGCTCAACGTCGTCGTTGATAGGCGTTTCCAGCGTCGCCCCGGTTACGCCTGTGTTGACCGTATCAGCTGTGTTGTCGACATCATCCGATACTGGTTGGCAAGCCGCCAGCAGGACGAGTGCCGATGTGCCGGCGAGAAGTTTGCGAACAGCCATCTTGGCCCCCTTGTTTACCAGAATTGACTCTTTCTTAACGGCGCCGGGGGAATCGTAAAGATAATTAACCGTAAGCGATTCTCCCTGTGCGAAAGGCTGTCCCGCCGTGACTGGTGCCGAAGTCCTCGACTATGCCCGTGAAGCGATCTGGCTGATGCTGGCCATGTCGGCGCCCATCATGATCACCGGGCTGGCGGTTGGCGTGACTGTAGCGCTGTTCCAGGCGCTGACGCAGATCCAGGAAATGACCTTGGTCTTCGTCCCGAAAATCATTTCAATTTTCGTCGCCCTGCTGATCTTCCTACCACTGATGGGGGCACTGCTTGGTGGCTTCATGATCACCATTCTCGACAAGATTGCGAACCCATGAATTTCGAGGCACCGGAATTCATCTTTGCAGCCGGTCTGGTCTTTGCGCGGCTCGGCGCGATTCTGATGCTGATGCCCGGCTTCGGCGAGCCGAGTATCCCGACACCAATCCGGCTGTCTTTTGCGCTCCTGCTTTGCCTGATTCTGGGGCCGATCATTGCGCCAACCCTGCCGCCCATGCCGGCGGCACCGTTGATGCTGACGGGGCTGGTCATAAACGAGGTGTTGATCGGTCTGATGATCGGAGCGATGGCCCGTATCTTCATGGCGACTGCGGCGATTGCCGGACAAATCATCTCCATGCAGTCGGGCTTGGCAATGGCGATGAGCTTTGACCCCAGCCAGGGCACTCAAGGGGCGATAATGTCGACCTTTTTGAACCTGGTCTTTATCGCGCTGCTGTTCACAACCAATCTGCATCATCTTCTGCTGCGCGCTGCCTATGATAGCTACGCCCTGTTCGCCCCGGGCGAATTGCCGTCGATGTCCGATGCCGGGCTGTGGGCTGTGGAAGCCTTTATCGATGCATTCCGGATCGCCGTGCAGCTTGCCGCGCCGTTGATCGTATTTGGGCTGACCTTCTATTTGGCCCTGGGCGTGTTATCGCGCCTGATGCCGCAATTGCAGATCTTCTTTATCGCCATGCCCGCCAACATCATGATCGGGCTGTTCATTATCGCTATCGCCCTCGGAGCGATGGCTGCAGTCTGGCTCGAGCGCATGCAGCGTTTCGCTGTCGAGCTTAATTAGCGAGGTGAGCGATGGCCGAAGGCGAAGACGAAAGTCAGAAAACAGAAGAACCGACCCTGCAACGTCTCAAGGACGCGCGGAAAAAGGGTGATGTCGCTAAATCCCAGGAAATTCCTGGCTGGTTTGTACTGGCCTCGGGCCTTGCATTAGTTGGCTTCCTGCTCCCGGCCATGGCGTCAAACCTGGCAGGAACGCTCCAGGTCTTCTTCGCCCAATCCCATGTCTTCACAGTCGACTCGCCCGGCTTGATGGATTTGCTCTCAGACACGGTCTGGTCGGTCATGGCGGCCGTTGGCTTTCCAATCATGCTGCTTGTGGTGGCGGGACTGGCCGGACATCTGGTCCAGTCCGGTCTTCTTTTCACGACCGAAAAAATCAAGCCCGAGATCAATAAGGTCAATCCGTTCGAAGGCTTCAAAAAAACCTTTGGGCCGCAGGGCCTGGCCAATTTCCTCAAGGGTATTGGCAAGATGGTGCTGGTCGCGGCCGCAGCCTTTATCGTCATCTATCCCAAGCGTGAAATCCTCGCCGGCCTTCCCGCGGTCGACCTGACCTCCATGCTACCGATCATCCGGCAGTCAGCAATTGAACTCCTGATCGCGGCGTTGATCGTTTATGCGGTGATCGCGGCCCTGGATTTCGTTTTCCAGCGGCAAAGCTTCATCAAGCGCAATCGTATGTCGCGCCGCGAAATCAAGGATGAGCTGAAGCAATCGGAAGGCGACCCGCTGGTTCGCGCCAAGCTGCGCCAATTGCGCCAGGAACGCGCACGCACGCGCATGATGGCGAAGGTGCCCGAGGCCACGGTCGTCGTTACCAACCCGACCCATTACGCGGTCGCGCTTTATTACGAGCAGGGTGAGACGCCGGCGCCGATTTGTGTTGCCAAAGGGGTTGATGCGGTTGCCTTGAGAATTCGCGAGATCGCCGATGAACATGACGTTCCGATCGTCGAGGATCCGCCGCTGGCGCGCGCGCTTCATGCGACGGCCGAGCTTGATCAGGAGATCCCGCTCGACCATTTCAAGGCGGTGGCACGGGTCATCGGCTATGTCCTTTCGCTTTCGAAGTCGTTCGGGCGCGCGAAATATCGCCCAAGCGAGTAGTCTAGTGCCCATTCTTCTGATTCGTGCCGGAGCTGCCCATGGCCGATAGCCCACTGACCGAGACCCCGATCCGCAAATCCTTCTGGCAGAAGCCGTTCGGACGTGCCGCAATCTGGCTTCTGGGGCTGATCGTGATTGCTGCGGCTGCCGCCGCCGTTCTTGGCGGAGGCGAGGAGGGCTGGCAGGGCCTGTTCTATCTTGCCGGGCTGGCGGCCGCTGGCGTGCTTTTGCTCTATGCGGTCGCAGCCGGTGAAACCGCCGGGCGGGGCTTTCGAAATACCGTGATCCGCAATCGTCTTGCCGGCCCGGAGGAGCTCGGTTTCCAGGCCATGGAAGCCTTCCCGGACCCGGTATTGGTGACAGATCGGCGCGGCGCTGTGCGCTGGGGTAATACGGCCTATCGCGATCTTGCCAAAACGGTCGGAACGATCGGCCAGAGTTTCGGCCTGCCTACGATCGACCGGCTCTGGGCGGGGGCAGGGGGCGGCGACGGTGCTGTCTACCGACTGGCCCGGGCTGCTGCACGCGGCGAGGGCGCCTGCGAATTGCTTCCGCCGCTGCCCATCAGTGATACACAGACAGCGCATTTCCGGCTCGAGGCACGCCCTCAGTCGGAGACGCTGATCCTTTGGCGCCTGCAGGATCTGGGGGGCGAGGCCTCGGCTGATGCGGCCAGCCTGTCCGATTGGACCCAGAACGCACCTGTCGGGCTGTTTTCGCTAAGGCCGAATGGTGAAATCCCGACCGGGAATGCGACCCTGAGAAGCTGGCTTGGGCTGGCAGAGGGCGAGCCTTTTCCGCGTCTTGATACAATCTTGACCGGCAATGGTGCCAAGGCGGTGCTGCAGACGCGCGGCGGCGAGACGGTCTCGCGGATCGATGCGCGCATGCGCGCCCGCGACGGGATTGAGAGCCCGGTGGCGCTCGCTGTTGAATGGGCGCCGGGCGATCCGCCTGTCGGCCGCGTCGTCATGTACGGGCTGACCGCAACCGGCGCGCCCCCGGGGGTTGCTCAGGCGCTCGGACAGGGGCGCAATGCGGGGCATACGCTGGACGAAATGTTTGCCAGCGCGCCGTTCGGCGTGGTGCGGCTTGACGGAGCCGATCCCGAAACCGCCATCATCGAGGATGTTAATCCGGTTCTTGTGCAGCTCACCGGGGGCAAGGCGGTGCCCGGCGTGAAGTTCTGCGAAATCTTCAACTGGGATGAGGGGAGCTCGGCAACCGATGCCTTCTCCGCCGCCATGGCCGGCAGTGGCGAGCGCGCTGAGGCGCTGCTTGATGCCGAGAAGCCCGCTCATGTCCACCTGGCCTTTGCCCCGGCCCGCGGTGACAAGCGTGTCGCCTATGTGATCGATGTGACCAGCTGGAAGGATATGGAGCGTCAGTTCGCGCAGTCGAACAAGATGCAGGCTGTCGGTCAGCTTGCCGGCGGTGTCGCCCATGACTTCAATAATCTGCTCACGGCCGTCAGGCTGAACACGGATGAATTGCTGAACCGGCATCCGGTCGGGGATCCCGACTATGGCGAGCTGCAAGCCATCAATTCGACAGTCGCGCGGGCTGCGGGACTGGTGAAGAAACTACTCGCCTTTTCGCGCAAGCAGACTTTCCGCACCGAGACGCTCAATGTCGGCGACATGCTCTCTGATGTGTCCGTCCTGCTGCGCCAGATCGTCGAGGAGACGGTCAAGCTCGATATTGTCCATGGCCGCGATGTCCCCCTCATCAAGGCGGATAAAGGCCAGCTGGAAACTGCCATCATCAATCTTGCCGCGAACGCCCGCGACGCGATGCGCGATCAGGGCGGCGGTGAGCTGGTTGTCCGGACCAGGCGTGTCGATGCTGAACATGTCCGTCAGGCCGGGGCGCCCAATCCCCGGGAGGGGGACTGGGTGGCGATCGAGGTCGAGGATCAGGGACACGGCATGGATGCCGAAACCCTGGGCAAGATTTTCGAGCCATTCTTCACGACGAAGGAGGCCGGCAAAGGGACAGGTCTGGGCCTCGCAACCGTTTATGGCATTGTAAAACAGTCAGGCGGCTTCCTGTTTGCTGACAGCGAGGTCGGCACCGGCACAACCTTCACCATCTACCTGCCCGGGTATGAGCCATCGGAGGCGGAGACAGTAGAGCTCGTCGCCGTTGAAGTCGCTAAAACGACTGAGAGCGCCCCGGCGGATTTGTCCGGCAAGGGGCGTATTCTTCTTGTTGAGGACGAGGATGCGGTCCGCAATATCGCGGCCCAGACGCTGGCCAAGCGTGGCTATGAAGTCGTTGAGGCCTGTGATGGTGAGGAAGCCCTGGAAATACTCGAGGATGAGGAAGAGCCGTTCGATCTCTTGATTTCCGATGTGGTCATGCCGGGGCTGGACGGGCCGGGACTTCTGGAAAAGGCACGGGACCTCCTGACGGAAACCCGGATCGTCTTCATCTCCGGTTATGCGGCGGAGCAATTCTCTAAAACCTTGTCAGAGGAACAGGAAATCTCCTTCCTGCCCAAGCCTTTCACGCTCACCCAGCTGGCGGAGAAGGTGAAAGCGGAGTTGAGCGCCGGGTAGGGTGACTGTTTTTGTCGCGCGCCGCCCATAGTCTCTCCACATCGCAGTAGCGGTTTTGCTTCTGGAAACGTCACAAGCGGAGATTAATGTTCTTCTTGTGTTCCCGGAACAAAGCTGGTACAAAATTGGTGTGTTGCCCGGCTGAGTCGGGCGTGAAATAAGAGGTTAACGATATGAGCAGGGGCGCGATTCGACTCGTGAAAGACGAAGAGATGGATAAGCAAAAAGCCATTGAGGCCGCACTGAGCCAGATCGACAAGGCCTTCGGTAAGGGCTCTGTCATGAAGCTGGGCCAGAAGCCGGCCATGGAAGTCGAGGCCGTCTCCACAGGCTCGCTCGGTCTGGATATCGCGCTGGGTATTGGCGGTCTTCCGAAAGGCCGGATCATCGAGATCTATGGCCCCGAGAGCTCTGGTAAGACCACGCTGGCGCTGCATTCAGTGGCCGAGGCTCAAAAATCCGGCGGTGTGGCAGCTTTTGTGGACGCGGAGCATGCTCTTGACCCGGTCTATGCCGCCAAGCTCGGTGTCGATGTCGGCGAACTTCTCGTGTCCCAGCCGGATGCCGGTGAACAGGCACTCGAAATCGCCGATACGCTCGTGCGCTCCGGTGCCGTTGATATCCTTGTTATTGACTCGGTAGCGGCTTTGACCCCGCGCGCCGAGCTGGAAGGCGAGATGGGTGACAGCCTTCCCGGTTTGCAGGCCCGCCTGATGAGCCAGGCCCTGCGCAAACTCACCGGCTCGATTTCCAAATCCAATTGCCTCGTCATCTTCATCAACCAGATCCGGATGAAAATTGGCGTTATGTTCGGGTCGCCGGAGACCACGACCGGCGGCAATGCGCTTAAATTCTATTCTTCAGTCCGTTTGGATATCCGACGGATCGGGGCGATCAAAAACCGCGATGAGGTCATCGGTAATCAGACCCGTGTCAAAGTCGTGAAAAATAAGGTTGCTCCGCCCTTCCGTGAGGTCGAATTCGATATTCTCTATGGTGAGGGCATTTCCAAAATGGGCGAATTGCTTGATCTCGGCGTCAAGGGCGACGTGATCGAAAAGTCCGGTTCCTGGTATTCCTATAACTCCGAGCGGATTGGTCAGGGGCGCGAAAACGCGCGTAAATTCCTGCTTGAGCATGAGGATATTGCCGCCGAAATCGAAAACCGCGTCCGTGCCAATGCCGGACTTCTGGCGGATGAAATGCTTACCGGTCCAGATCTTGAGGATGAAGAGGCGGCGGCCGGTTAGGACGCAGGCCAGGCCGATGAACTGAAGCGGGCGGATTGCACCGACCGACTGCATGCGATTAAACGGGTGTCTGGCCGGGCCAGGCGCCCGTTTCTATATTGTACTCATCCTGTGCATGCCGCTTGGGCGCGGACGTGCACAATCCAAACGCAGACGATCCGAACCAGAAGGTCCGCTATGACCAGCTTGCGCGATATCCGTGCCACATTTCTTGATTACTTCGCCGGCAATCAGCATGAAGTCGTGCCATCAAGCCCATTGGTGCCGCAGGACGACCCTACGCTGCTGTTTACCAATGCCGGTATGGTTCAGTTCAAGAATGCCTTTACCGGCAAGGAGCTACGCAATGTGCCGCGCGCCGTCTCCTCGCAGAAATGTGTGCGTGCCGGCGGCAAGCATAATGATCTCGATAATGTCGGCTATACCGCGCGCCACCACACTTTTTTCGAGATGCTCGGCAATTTCTCCTTTGGCGATTATTTCAAGCCTGAAGCGATTGAGCATGCCTGGGAGCTGGTTACGGGCGAGTTCGGATTGCCCGCGGAGAAGCTGCTCGTCACTGTCTACTCCGAGGATGAGGAAGCGCGGGTCTTGTGGAAGAAGATCGCCGGCCTCGGCGATGATCGGATAATCGGGATTTCGACCTCGGATAATTTCTGGTCGATGGGAGATACGGGGCCGTGCGGTCCGTGTTCCGAGATTTTCTTCGATCACGGGCCTGAGATCTGGGGCGGTCCGCCGGGTTCGCCGGACGAGGATGGCGATCGCTTCATCGAGATCTGGAATCTCGTTTTCATGCA
>JBELMP010000067.1:0-12777 GCA_042095695.1 Maricaulis sp.
GTGATTATGTCGCTGTCGACACCGAGTTCATGCGTGAAACGGTCTATTGGCCCGCCTTATGTCTGATCCAGGCGGCGGGCGGCGAGACCGAGATCATCATTGACCCGCTTGCGGACGGTATTGAGCTGGAGCCGTTCTGGGAACTCATGGCGGATGATCGGGTGATGAAGGTCTTCCATGCTGCGCGCCAGGATCTGGAAATTTTCTATCATCTCGGCGAGGACCTGATTCCGACACCGCTATTTGATACCCAAGTCGGCGCCATGGCGCTCGGCCTCGGCGATTCAATCGCCTATGACGGGCTGGTCAAAGCCCTGCTCAAGCGCACAATCGACAAAGGGCCGCGCTTCACCGACTGGTCGCGCCGTCCGCTGAGCCAGAAACAACTCGATTACGCGCTGGCGGATGTTACCCATCTGCGTGACCTCTATCCGATCATGACAGACCGCCTGGAGCGCAAGGATCGCGGCGCCTGGCTGGCGGAAGAGATGGGCATCCTCACCCGTCCGGAAACCTATCGGCTCGATCCGAATGAGAGCTGGAAACGCCTGAAACTGCGCAAGACCCATTCCAAATGGCTGGCCGGACTGAAGGCTGCAGCAGCCTGGCGCGAGATCGAGGCGCAGACCCGCGACATGCCGCGGCAGCGCGTCATGAAGGATGATGCGCTTTACGAGATTGCCACGGTTGCGCCGACCAGCGCCGACCAGATTGCCGGGCTGCGCGGCGTACCCAAGGGGTTTGAGCGCTCGCGCTCGGCTGATCGGCTCTACGAGATCATGAAGATGGCCATGGCCGATCCAGACGCCTATGCGCCGAAGGTCGAAAAGCCGGCGCCGCCACCACAGGGCATTGGCCCGACGGTTGAATTGCTCAAAGTCTTTCTGAAACTCGTGGCCGAAGAGGCCGGAGTCGCTTCCCGCCTCATTGCGACTGTACCCGATCTGGAAAAGCTGGCCGCGGATGACAGCGCAGACATCCAGGCTATGGCGGGCTGGCGTCGCGAAGTCTTCGGCGAGCCGGCATTGCGCCTCAAGAAAGGCGAGATTTCCCTCGCTCTCGAGGATGGCAAGGTGGTCGCGAAGGATTTGAAAGCCTAGCCGTAGACCACCTTGGCATTACGCCCGACAACGGCAGCCATGTCGTCGAGCAGCGTCACTGAGCGCTCGACATAAAGGTCATGCACGCTTTCATCGATATCCAGGCGGATCAGCCCGTCCGGCGCACTCAGCCGGAAGCGTGACAAAAGGTGTTCGGAGCGACCGGAGAGTTTCGCGCCCAAGCGCAATGCCATGCCGATCAGCTGGGCCAGATCGCGCTGATCCTGGTCGATAAGCCGAGCGACCGCATGCCGGTCGAAACTCCGGCGCGAACCGCCATAGCGATAATGAATCATCGCCGCCAGAAAAGCGCGTTCAGGATGCGTGACGCCGGCGAAGGGCGCATACAGGACGCTGTCGCGTGCCAGATCAACGCGATGGTCGGGATGCATGCGCGCACCCAGATCTGCCAAGCGCGCGGCCGATTCCTGGAGGATCCGGGTCCGTCTCGGGTCAAACACTGGATCGATTGCGGTCATGAGCGGCTCGATCCAGGCAGCCAGCGCGCGTCCAAAACCGGGGGATGGCGATACCGGCCGGGCCAGCGCCTCAGCCCCGGCGATCAGCGGGTCCTGCTCCGAAAGGATCGGTGGCAAGGATGCAGCGATAACCCCCTCGCGCAGGCCGTAGGCGGAGAAAACCACCCGGGA
Organism: Maricaulis sp.; assembly: GCA_042095695.1. GTDB lineage: Bacteria > Pseudomonadota > Alphaproteobacteria > Caulobacterales > Maricaulaceae > Maricaulis. The sequence continues at coordinate 1,751 of JBELMP010000067.1, forward strand.
GAACCGGCCCTTTTTCAGGAGACGCCGTAACAGCAAGGCGGCATGGGGCAGGCTTGCGGCGCGGCGGCGCGACACGCCCGGCGTGGCGAGAAGCGAGGCCTGGCTCATCCCTGCAACAAGCCGGGTGATCGGCCGGATCCGGTGCGTCTCCAGCGCAAAGCCATGGACGACACGCAGAGGATATTCACCGTGTGCAAACGCGATCTGGGCCAGCGCGCGCCAGGCGCCTCCAACAGCGTAGAATGTTTTGCCGGACATCGGTTTGAGATCGATATCCGCCAGGCGCTTATCGATCTTTTTCCTGGCCTTGGCGTAGTCCCACTCGCTGCCGACAACCTCCTGCGGCCCTAAGGCAAAAGTCTGCCCCTTGCCACTTACGCCATCGACCAGGGGCGTCAGTTCGAGGCTCGACCCGCCGAGATCACCGGTCATGCCGTCTGCGCCGGGTATGCCAGCGAGCAGCCCGATCGCGGACATTTCGCCTTCCTCGCGACCGCTGAGCACGCGCACGCCCATGCCGGTCAGGGCTTCGACCTGTTTTACAAACTCCGGCCCATCATCAGCATTGCGTATCGCCGCAGTCGCCACGACATGGCGATCGCTGACATTCTTGGCGTCGAGAAGACGCTGGAAACGTTTCAAGGCGCGCAGGGCGAGGTCGACACCTTCAGGATTGAGCCGCCCGGTCTTGCGGACACCCTCGCCCAGTCCCGCCATGACCTTCTCATTATAGACCGGCCAGAGCGCAGGCCCTTCCAGCCGGAAATGAACCAGGCGCACAGAATTGGAGCCGATATCGATCACCGCGATATCATTCTGGATCGCATTTTCAGCGACCATGCCCTCGCCCGCCCCGGAAAGTGTCAACTTACTCGCCCGTACCGGCGAGAATCGGCGGCATGTCATGACGCAGCGCCTCGCCCCGGCCGGACAGGCTGGGATTGGTCATGAAATAGGCGTGCGCGCTGAAGGGATCCTCGATGGCGCTTGTATCAACGCGGTGATAGCCGCCGCGCGCATCCATATACCAGCTATTGGCCTCGTCATTGATATTGGCGACCATGATCTGTTGCAGGATCTGACGATGCACGGTGGCATTCTGGATCGGGCAGAGATGCTCGACGCGGCGATCGAGATTACGCGGCATCCAGTCGGCCGAGGAGATATAGACCAGCGCTGATGATGACGGCATGGCCTTGCCATTGGCAAAACAGACAATGCGGCAATGCTCGAGGAAGCGGCCAACAATGCTTTTCACGCGGATGTTTTCAGACAGGCCGGGAACACCCGGACGCAGGCAGCAAATGCCCCGCACCACCAGTTCCACTTTCACGCCGGCCTGAGACGCACGATAAAGAGCATCAATAATCGCCGGGTGAACCAGGGAGTTCAGCTTCGCCCAGACCGCAGCCGGCTTGCCTGCCCTGGCATTCGCGATTTCGGTCTCGATATGCTCGATAATGGTCTGCTTGATATTGATCGGCGAGACGGCCAGGCGTTCGAGATCCTTCGGCCGGGCATAGCCGGTTACGTAATTGAACACACGCCCGGCATCGCGCCCATAGGCGGGGTCGGCGGTAAAGAGCGACAAATCGGTGTAAACCTTGGCCGTATCAGGGTGGTAATTGCCTGTTCCGAAATGCGAATAGGAGCGGAGCTGGCTGGCTTCGCGGCGTACGACCAGGGACACTTTGGCGTGGGTTTTGTACTCGATAAAGCCGTAAACGACCTGAACACCTGCACGCTCGAGATCGCGCGCCCATTTCAGATTTGCCTCCTCATCAAAGCGCGCCTTGAGCTCGACCAGGGCGGTGACATTCTTGCCCTGTTCGGCCGCCTCGATCAGGGCCGCGACAATGGGAGAGTTCTTGGAGGTGCGATACAGGGTCTGCTTGATCGCGACGACATCGGGATCAGCCGCGGCCTGGCGCAGGAATTCGACGACGACATCGAAACTTTCATAAGGGTGATGGACGACAATGTCCTTCTCCCGCACCGCAGCGAATATATCCCCGCCATGATCCCGGACGCGTTCGGGATATCGCGGCTCATAAGGCGGAAAGACTTCACTGGTCTGATCGTTCTGGATGAGCTCCTTGACCTGGGGCAGTCCCAATATGCCGGTCACCGGCACAATATCCTCGGACTCAGCACTGACATTGGCGACAATGAAGTCGCGCAGATCCTCGGGCATCTCGGCGGCCATCTTCAACCGGACGACGACACCGCGACGGCGCTGTTTCAGGAGGTTTTCGAACTCGAGAACCAGATCTTCGCTCTCCTCCTCCACCTCGATATCGCTGTCACGGATGACCCGGAAGGCGCCCTGGCCCTTGACCTTGTGCCCCGGGAAGAGTTCGCCGGCAAACAGCGACAAAACCTGTTCGAGCGGGATATAGCGGCGAACCGGCGCAGCCCCATTGTCCGAAACGGGCAATTCCACAAAACGGCGGACCCCGCTCGGCATCGGGATGAGTGCATACATTTCCCGCTTGGTCTTGGTGTCCTTGAGATGCAGCGCCAAGGCAAAGCCCAGATTCGGGATGAAGGGAAACGGATGTGCCGGATCGATCGCCAGCGGCGTAATCACCGGCAGGGTCTGGGAGAGAAACTCCCCGCGCAACCAGGCCTCATCGGTCTTGGACAATTCCCTGGCATCAAGAACGGCGACGCCATGTTCGACCAATTCCTGGCGCAGACTCTGCCAGAGCTCCTGTTGCTTGCCCATAAGCTCGCCGGCAAGGACGTGAATCTGTTCCAGCTGCTGCGCCGGGGTAAGCCCATCGATACTGGTTGATGTGACACCGTTTCGGACCAGCGCCCGCAGCCCGGCGACGCGCACCATGTAGAACTCGTCGAGATTGCTGCCGGAAATGGACAGGAAGCGCAGCCGCTCAAACGCCGGATGGCGCGGATTTTCGGCTTCCTCGATGACGCGCATATTGAAGCGCAACCAGGACAATTCGCGATTCAAGAAGCGCTCGGGAGCGTCTTTCAGCGCATCGGCATCGATATTATCGTCGATCAATTCGCTCATCCCGTGTCTCCTGGGCCAATCGCGGTTTCTAGACTGTCCAGCACATCGCGTGCGACGCTGCGTGTAATGGCGGTACGCTTAACCAGTGCATGTTTGTCCAGCAAGTCAACGAGCCGCCACGTCGCACTGACAGAACGCTCCATGCGCGGCAGAAGATACTCGATCACACCAGGCTGTATCGGCGCCCGGCGGTCATGCAATTGCTTTCTGAGCAAGCGGGTGAGCATGTCATCATCGGGCTCATTGAGGCTGACCGAGGGCAAGGCCCGAAGTCTCGATTTCAGATCAGGCACGCTGCAGGGCCAGATCGCCGGGGCGGTTCGCGCAGTCAGCAGCAAGCCGGTAATGCCGCCGCCGGCGGCCCGGTTGAAGGCGTGGAACATGGGTTTGCCCGCGCTCTCGCTATCAGCGTCCTCGATTACAAGACAGGCGCCATGGCGCAGCCCCTCAAGAGTGCGACCCAACTGCGATGCCGTGACGATTTCCGCTCCAGTTTGCGCAGCCCAGATCGATCCCAGATGAGACTTGCCAGCGCCTTCCGGCCCGATCAGGGCGAAAGCGTTTTTGGGCCATTGCCGCCAGCCCGCCAAAGCCGCGCGTGCGTCCTCATTGGCTGACCCGGCAATGAAGCTTTCAGCGCTGTAGTCGACCTGCGCAGGCAGATCGAGCGCCATCTGTTTGCTCATCGTTTCGCCCGATCCAATCGCCGGCTAGAATGCCGCACGCACCACCCAGCCCAGCCCGGGATGTTCTTCAAGAACCGCACCCCGCTCAGCCAGTTCGTTAATCAGCTGGGATTGCAGCCCCCGATAATTGACGGTCATCAAAGCACCGTCCCGCGACATGGCATCAAGTCGCGCATCCTCGATCAGCGACGCCCCGGTCACCGCAGATTGAAGACTCCGCCACTCCTCCAGGCCGGAATAGATAATCGTCAGCCGGACCTCGGCCAGATCGCCATCGCGGACAACCGACTGACGCTTCCATTCAGCTTCACGGTCGAGCACGAATTGCGTGGCCGCATCCTCCCAGCTGCCAGACACCTGCACCGGCCCCCAGCTTTCCACCGCCAGATCCGCCGCGCCGTTGATCTCCAGCAGATAGCCACCCATGCGGCGAATACCGTCGCGATTTTGGGCCCGCAGGATCGCCATGCGGTTGACACCATAAAGCGCCGCCACCTGACGCAGAGCCGCTTCGTCCAGGCTCAGCGCCTGGCGCGGCGAGAGATAGATCGCACCGGCATCATCACCGGGCAGGATCATCGGCGTGAGCGCATTGGCAAAGCTTTGCGACGCCCAGCCGTCTTGCCAGGGATTGTCCTGCCAAAGCGAAAACCCATTACTGCCATCATATACAGGCAGAACCAGTGTTGGCCGGGCCTGGGCCTCCACAAAGGGCACGCCATAGGCCTCAAACACCCGTTCGACCGCATTCGGGTCGAAACTCACAACCAGATTCGCCAGATAGCGGGTCGCGCTTCGCTGCTCATCCTGGATCTCGAGGCCTGAGATCATTTCCGACACCAACGCCGGATCCAGCTGCGGATTGCTGACCATTTCGCCGGCCTCATTCAGATAGGGCTGGCGATCAAAGACGGTTTCCATCCGGTCTTCCGGCAGGGTCAGGCGCGCAATCAGGCGACGGGCCGCCTCGGCCTGTCCTTCCTGCATCGCCAAGGTCTGCGCCTCCAGCGCATTTGCCGCCTCGGCATCGATTCGAACATTCGCGACCGTATATGGATCTGCCGCATGGGCACCCAGAGTTACGGCAATGGTCAGGCTGAGGGCGGCAAGCAATGAGCGCACGGGTCCAACTCCAATTGGCAGCATTCCGGCGCCACTATAACCGGACGCAGTCCCGCGTGAAGCCCGTGACTTGCTTTGCATGCGGGTTTGCACTGTACTCCGCGCTCTTTTTTCAGGGCTCGGGAATCAAAATGAGCGATCAAGACAGCGCCAACACGTCAAAAGGGCTGACCTATGCCGATAGCGGCGTCGACATCGATGCCGGTGATGCGCTGGTCGACCGGATCAAACCGCTGGCGCGATCAACGCGACGCGCGGGTGCGGCGGCCGATCTTGGCGGATTCGGCGGTGCTTTTGACCTCAAGGCCGCGGGCTTTGAAGATCCGATCCTGATTTCCGGTACCGATGGTGTCGGCACCAAGCTGAAACTGGCCATCGCCACTGGCAAGCTGGATACGGTCGGGATCGACCTGGTTGCGATGTGCGTCAATGACATTCTCGCCCAGGGCGCGGAACCGCTTTTCTTCCTCGATTATCTGGCATGCTCCCGCCTAGATCCGGAGCGGGGGGCAGAGATCATTGCCGGCGTCGCAGCGGGCTGCCGCGAAAGCGGCTGCGCCCTGATCGGCGGCGAGACGGCAGAAATGCCCGGCATGTATGAGGGTGAGGATTTCGACCTGGCGGGCTTCGTCGTCGGCGCGGCCGAGCGCGGACATTTGCTGCCCGACCACACTGCCATGCAGGCGGGCGATATCCTGATTGGCCTGCCCTCGTCCGGCGTCCATTCCAATGGTTTTTCCCTGGTCCGCAAAGTCGTCGAACGTTCCGGCCTGGACTGGGCAGACCCGGCGCCCTTCGACGCCTCACAGAGCCTAGGCGAAGCCCTGCTCGCACCGACACGGCTTTACGTGCAAGCCTGCCTTCCATTGATCAAGGCCGGGCTGCTCAAGGGCCTGGCCCATATTACCGGCGGCGGGCTGATCGAGAATCCGCCCCGGATGATGCCGGCGCATCTCAGACCCGTCATCGATTTCGCGCGTCTGGACCTGCCCCCGGTGTTTGCCTGGTTGGAGAAAACCGGCGGCATTGACCGCCAGGAAATGCACCGCACCTTCAATTGCGGCATCGGCATGCTGCTCTGTGCAGCCCCGGATGATGCGGATGAAATCATCCGCATGCTTGCAGAGACGGGCGAGACCGGCATGATTATCGGGCAAGTCGAGCCGGCCTGACCGGAACAACAAGAAGACAAAACCAATGTCGAAGACCAAGATCGCCGTGCTCATCTCCGGGCGCGGGTCCAATATGAAAGCCATTATAGAGGCGGCTCAGGCAGAGGATTTTCCTGCCGAGATTGTTCTGGTGGCCTCCAATAATCCCGACGCGCCCGGCTTGAAACTGGCCGAGGATGCCGGGATTGAGACCGAAGCGATCGATCACCGCGATTACGAAACGCGCGAGGCGTTCGAGGCGGCCCTTGATGCCCTGATCCGGCTTTACGGCGCGCGCATTGTCTGCCTGGCCGGCTTTATGCGCATCCTGACGCCCTTCTTTACGGACAAGTGGCGTGATCTTTTGATAAATATCCATCCTTCGCTTTTGCCCGCCTTCAAGGGTTTGCATACCCATGAACGGGCACTGGAAGCCGGCGTGCGCATTCATGGCTGCACTGTCCATTACGTCCGGCCGGAGATGGATGATGGTCCAATTATTGGCCAGGCCGCAGTCCCGGTTCTGCATGGCGATACGCCAGAGACCCTCGCCGAGCGGGTTCTGGAAGCCGAACACCAGCTCTATCCGCAATGCATCGCCCTGGCCTGTACCGGGAAGGCGCGCGTCGCCGGTGAACGCGTCAGGCTGCAGGCACGGGAATTCGGCGCCGACCTGCTAATGAATCCGCACGATTAGCGGTCGAGACATTGATCAAATGCCGTCGCATCGACCAGGACCGCACAGGCTTCCTGGGCGCGTACCCGCTCGCCTCGGCGCAGATAAATCCCGGCAAGATGCCCAAGGGCTTCGGCATTTAGCGGATCCCATTGCAGGACTCGGCCCAGCCAGCGTTCCGCCATCCGGTCATCGCCGCGCTCGAGATGCGCCGCAACGATCAAGAGTCCGGTATTTGAATACCAGGGGCGGATCCGCACGGCCTGGGCGTCATAAACGCGGGTCATGGCAGCATGGGCGCGTTCCAGATAGCTGAGCTGCAGCTCCGGCTCACCCTTGTATTCGTGCAGATCAGAGAGGTTGATGAAGGCCTCCCAGGAATCCGGATCAATGGTAACGGCACGATTATAGGCCTCAATCGCCGCATCAATCTCGCCATTGGCGGACAAGGCCAGCCCCAGCGCGCGATAGCCGAGCGCATAGCCCGGATCGATCTCCAGGGCGAGACGGGCATGAATGAGGGCCTGAGCCAGGCGGCGCTGCGCGTCCGGCGTTAGGGTACGGCCATTGGCCAGGGCGGTTTGAATTCGCGAATTCTCACCGAACTCCGCCCACTCCCCCGGCGACCATCTTACAACCGTCTGAACCAGGGCATTGGACAGCCCGGCATGGGCCTCGGTGGCCTGTGCATCCATCTCGATGACCTGTTCATAGAGCCGCATGGCAGCGGCATTCTCCGCCTGGGTCATCTGCGCATAGAAATCGTCTGCCCGGTCGATCAGGAGCGCGATATCCTGATCTGGCGTGTCTCCGGGCTTCATCCAGAACCAGACCAGGGCGATCAGGACACTTGCGGCCAGCACACCGGCGAGGCCGCCAGCCAGGCGCAGCGAGCGGGATACCGGCCGCTCCGCCTCGATTGCGGCGAGCGTCTCAGCCGGCACAAGCAGCCGGTAGCCGCGCTTGGGAATGGTGGCGATAAATCGCGGATTGCGGGCATCATCATCCAGGGCCCGGCGCAATTTCCATACGGTGCGCGCCAATGCATCATCATTGACGATCTGACCGGCCCAGAGCGCGTCCGCGATGTCGTCCCGGGTAACGGTTTCTCCCCCATGCCGAGCGAGAAGGCAGAGAAGGTCAAGGACTTTCGGTTCGGTCTCAATGCTGATCCCGGCCTTGAGAATCCGGCCGTTACGCGGCTCTACTGTAAAATCTCCGATACGGAAACCGGATTGAAAATCCACGACTTAACTCCACACACCGGGCTGGTCAGAAAAAGGTCAGGTCAAAAGGATAGACCGGTCATGGCATAATTTCGAGCCGCGCAACAGGGTCGGCCCACATCCACGAAAGCCCGACCCAGGAGTCGTTATGAGCCTACACCTTTCCCGTCTTGCCTCTGCCGCTTCGGCGCTGTTCTTCGGAGCGGCCTGTGCGGCACAGGAGCCGGCCCTGATATCGCCAGAGGACTTGCGCAGCGATTTCAGCACCCTCTACACCGTCATGCAGGAGGCGCATTACGACATCGACGCGGCGACGCCCATGCATGTGCTCGATCAACGCTATAGTGAGATCCTGTCGGAACTGAACGAACCGCTGTCGCAAGCCGACGCCGCCATTCGTTTTCAAACCTTCCTGGCGGAAATCCGTCACGGCCATGCGCGGATTGATTTCCCGGTCTCGGCGTGGAGTGCCTGGCGCGATACGGGCGGCGGCGCCATCCCGGTCGATATCCGCATTCGTGACGGTCGGGTCTGGATCAGCGATTACCAGGCCGGCTTCAATCGCCTGCAGCGCGGTGACGAGATTCTGGCCCTGAATGGAGAACCGAATGCCATCTGGCTTTCGCGTCTCACCCGGCATCTCTCGGCGGAGACGCCGGACATGGCCTACAGCCTGCTCGAAAGCTATCTGCCGGTTCTCTACTGGGTTGAATATCCAGACCTTGAGAGCGTTACACTACGTGTTCGCCATCAAGATGGCAGCGAGTCCGAGCTCATTCTCCCGCTTGTATCGCGCTCGCAGATGTCGGACCTGCCGGAGCGCGAGACCGACAGTTTCACACTCCCTGAATTTGATGCCCGCCTGCTGGACGGCGATATTGCCTATCTTCGACCGGGCCCGTTCTACAACGCTGAACCCGGGGTGAGCCCGTTTGACCCGACGCGCTATATTGCACGCGTCGACGCTGCGTTCGGGACATTTATGGAGGCGGACGCCCGTGCGCTCATAATCGACATTCGCGACAATCCCGGCGGCGACAACAGCTTCTCTGATTCCATCATTGCCTGGTTCGCCGAGGAACGCTGGACCATAGCGTCGGATTTCCGCATCCGCGTCAGCGATGCCACCACGGCGTCCAATCAGGCCCGCCTTGACGCGCTTGGCGAAAATGCGGGCGGCGTCAGTGCGATTTATGCCGAGCTCTTCGCCGAAACCGCCACGGGCGAGACCGTCTCCTTCGACCTGCCTTATGCGCAACCGCGGGAGGGTGAGAGGTTCGAAGGGCCGGTTTATCTTCTGGTCAATCGCTATTCCTATTCCAACGCGGTGAATATGGCGGCGATCATGCAGGACTATGGGTTCGGTATTGTGGCCGGCGAGACCACGACGGATATGGCCACAACCTATGGCGCACTGGAAAACTTCACCCTGCCCGCTTCGGGTATTCGCGTGGGCTATCCCAAAGCGCACATCATTCGCCCCAGCGGCGTCGAGCACTCCCACCCGGTGACACCGGACCTCCCGCTTCCATTCCCCGTCCTGCGCGGCCGCGAGGATGTGGTTCTCGAGACCCTGCGCAATCGGATCCTCGAAGACCTGGGCTGATACGGATGATGCATGACAAAGAAAAGGCCCGCCATTGCTGGCGGGCCTGATCTCACAGCCATCAAAACCGGACGGCACTAGCCGACGATTTCGGCATCGGTGAAGAAGAATTTGATTTCTTCTGCGGCGGTTTCCGGCGCATCGGAACCATGGACAGAATTCTCGCCGATCGACAGGGCGAACTCCTTGCGGATCGTTCCTTCAGCGGCTTCAGCCGGATTTGTTGCGCCCATCACTTCGCGGTTCTTGGCGATCGCGTCCTCACCCTCGAGAACCTGTACGACGACGGGCTCAGAGATCATGAATTCAACCAGCTCACCAAAGAAGGGACGCTCCTTGTGGACGGCATAGAAGCCTTCAGCCTGTTCGCGCGTCATGTGGATGCGCTTGGAGGCTACGATGCGCAGGCCAGCGTCTTCGAATTTCGCGATAATCTTGCCGGTCAGGTTTCGCTTGGTGGCATCGGGCTTGATGATGGAGAAGGTGCGTTGGATCGCCATGGGAGTGGTCCTTGCTGCAAGTGAAGGAAAACCCCGGCCAATCCGGGGTTTGAAGGATTCGCGCGGCTTATAGCGGGCGATTGACGCCTTGGAAAGAGAGGCAAGCGTTTCCCTTTGCCGTGCGAACTGGACCCGAATGTCAAACGGTCCTAGGTGTCATGGCTGACACGGTGTTGGTGCCGGCGGGGAAAGCGTTCAGTCATGCGGTATTGGGTGGGAAGTTTGCTCCTGTTTGGCCTTGCGCCAGCAGCTCTGGCTCAGAGCGAGTTTCCAATCGCCGACCAAATCTCGGTAACCGGATCGGTGCTGGAGCGAACGCCCGCCAATCAATCGCTGGATGAAATCTCGGCCGAGCGGCTCGATGCCGCCCTTCCCCTGACGCTGACGGATGCGCTTCGACTCTCCCCAGCAGCCAATATCACAACCAATTCACGCGGCGAGACGCTGGTCTATCTGCGCAATGCCGGTGAACGTCAGACCGCGCTCTATTTTGACGGCGCAGCAATGAATATCCCCTGGGATAACCGCTTCAGCCTCTCCGCCCTGCCCGCCGGCGCGATTGGCCAGCTGGCCGTGCAGTCCGGCCCCGCCTCCTCCCTCTATGGGGTCAATGCGGCCGGCGGGGTGATCGAGCTTGCTCCGGTCAGCGCTGCTGATCGGGACCGGCCCGGCTATGCGGAATTGACGGTTGGATCCGCCGGATTGCGCAATGCAGCGCTGAGCTGGGTGGAGGCGCGGGAAGCCAGCGAGTTCCTGATCGCCGCACAGTCGATGGAGCATGGTGGCACCCCTGATCTGATCAATACGGACCAAGCCCGTCATGCGCTCCTGGGGCGATATCGCCAGGACCTGTCTGCGGCAAGTTATGTCAGTGCGACCCTGCTGATAACAAAAGGCGATTATGGCATTGCCCCGGCACGATTTGATCGCGACAGCCAGGGACGGGCGCGATATTGGCGCTATCGCGATGCGGATCAGAACCTCGCGATTCTGCGCGGCGGGTTTGCGCCCTCGACCCGCTGG
>JBELMP010000068.1:0-12712 GCA_042095695.1 Maricaulis sp.
ATGTATGGCCAGCGCCCCTGGACGGTCCGCCAGTATGCGGGCTTTTCCACCGCGGAAGACTCCAATGCCTTTTACCGGCGCAATCTCGCCGCCGGTCAGAAGGGGCTGTCCGTAGCCTTCGATCTCGCCACGCACCGCGGCTATGACTCGGATCATCCGCGCGTCGCCGGCGATGTCGGCATGGCCGGCGTGGCGATCGACTCGATCTATGACATGCGCACGCTGTTTGACGCGATCCCGCTCGACCAGATGTCCGTCTCCATGACAATGAATGGCGCGGTCCTGCCGGTCCTGGCGCTCTACATCCTTGCCGCTGAGGAACAGGGTGTCAGCCCCGAGCAGCTCTCCGGCACGATCCAGAACGATATCCTCAAGGAATTCATGGTGCGGAACACCTATATCTATCCGCCCCAGCCTTCCATGCGCATCATCTCGGACATCTTCGCCTATACCTCGGCGAACATGCCGAAATACAATTCCATTTCCATCTCCGGCTATCACATGCAGGAGGCCGGTGCTCCGGCGGATCTGGAACTGGCCTATACGATCGCGGATGGTCTGGAATATATCCAGACTGGCGTGGATGCGGGTCTGGACGTTGACGCCTTCGCCCCGCGCCTCTCCTTCTTCTTCGGCATTGGCATGAATGTCTTTATGGAGATCGCCAAGCTGCGCGCCGCCCGCCTGCTCTGGGCCAAGCTGGTCAAGGAGCGCTTCGCTCCGAAGTCAGACAAGTCGATCTGCCTGCGCACGCATTGCCAGACCTCGGGCTGGTCGCTGACCGCCCAGGACGTGTTCAACAATGTCGGCCGCACGGCGCTGGAAGCGATTGCCGCCGTGGACGGGCATACGCAATCACTGCACACTAACTCGCTGGACGAAGCTCTGGCCCTGCCGACAGATTTCTCGGCTCGCATTGCGCGCAACACCCAGCTCCTGCTGCAAACCGAAGCCCATCTGGCCGATTGCGCAGATCCGTGGGGCGGCAGCCATTATGTTGAACGTCTGACCCATGATCTCGCCGCCAAGGCGCTCGAGCATATCGCCGAGGTCGAAACGCTGGGCGGCATGGCCAAGGCCATTGATGCGGGCATTCCCAAACTGCGCATTGAGGAGGCGGCGGCCCGGACCCAGGCGATGATTGACAGCGCCCAGCAGACCATCACCGGCGTCAATAAATTCCGCCTCGACGAGGAAGAAGACGTCCCCGTCCTGAAGGTTGATAATTATCTGGTTCGCAAGCAGCAGATCGAAAAGCTGGAACGCTTGCGCGAGGAGCGCGACGAGGCTGAGGTCCAGACCACGCTGGATGGGCTGGCCATGGCGGCGCGCTCGGGCGATGGCAATCTGCTGGCCCTGGCCGTCGACGCCGCGCGCGCCAAGGCGACCGTCGGCGAGATTTCCGACGCGATGGAGCTTGCCTTCAACCGCCATGTCGCGAAAATCCAGACGGTGAAGGGCGTGTATGCTGCCGCAGCCGGTGAGGATGAGCGCATCAAGCAGGCCAAGCGTTTTGCCGCCGATTTCGAAAAGCGCCACGGCCGCAAACCCAAAATCCTGATCGCCAAGCTGGGCCAGGACGGTCATGATCGCGGTCAGAAGGTGGTCGCCTCCGCCTATGCCGATCTCGGCTGGGATGTCGTCGCGGGACCACTCTTCCAGACCCCAGAGGAAGCGGCCTTGCTCGCGGTCGAGGAAAATGTCCACGCCGCAGCGGCCTCATCGCTGGCTGCCGGTCACCTCACCTTGGTGCCCGAGCTTCGCGATGCGCTTCGCGACCAGGGGCGCGAGGATATTCTGGTGATTGTTGGCGGTGTCATTCCGCCTGATGATGAACCTGTTCTGCGCCAGATGGGCGCGGCTGCCGTCTTCCCGCCGGGAACCATCATCGCGGACAGCGCCATCACCATGCTGGAAAGAATGGGCGTTGACCTGGAGGCCGATGCCAGCGTTTGATGGTCCGGTCAAAACGGGGATCATCATGCGTCTTATGCTTCCGCTTATCGTCGGCCTGTCGGTCGCGGCCTGCTCGTCTCAGGATGAGGCCATCGCGCCGGAACTGGCTTGCCAGGTCGGCACTTACCAGATGGATGACGGGACAATTCTCGACATCGCCCCTTCAAGTGCCGGCTATCTTCGCTGGCGCACGCTGGATGGGCAGGTCGGCCGGATCGCCTTGGGGAATGATGGTATCTGGTCGGGCAGTGCTGGCTGGGGCGAGGTCCCGCACCAGGCCCGTATCGAGCTTGGTGCCTGCAGCGACACCTCGATCCGCGTCGATGGCATTGACGGTATAGGCGCCACAGGCGAGCGCATTGAATTCGTAATCCAGGATGTCCGCTTCGAGGGTGCCGGCGAGGCGCTTGCCGGGCGTCTTGTCCTGCCCCCGGGCGACGAACCGGTCCCGCTGGTCGTGCTGATCCACGGATCGGAAGCGTCCAGCGCTCTGGACTTTGCCTATCTACAACGTCTTATGCCGGCGCAGGGCGTTGCGGCCTTCGTCTATGACAAGCGCGGCACCGGCAGCTCGACCGGCTCTTACACGCAGGATTTCGAGCTCCTGGCCGCCGACGCTGTCGCCGCGTTGCAGACAGCCGAAGCGCTGGCCGGCGATCGCGTCAGTGCGTTCGGCTATCTCGGCGGCAGTCAGGGCGGCTGGGTCGCACCGCTCGCCACCACGATGAGCGATCCCGATTTCGTCATCGCCGCCTTTGGCATGGCAGAAGGCCCCCTCGCGGAAGACCGCGAGCAGGTTCAGATGGAGTTGCGCGAAGCCGGTTATGGCGAGGACGTGCTCGCCCGCGCCCGCGAAGTCACCGATGCGACCGGGCGTCTTCTCGCCACCGATTTCCGCGAAGGCGCTGACGAGCTGGCGCGGGTCAAGAATGCCTATGGCGATGAAGACTGGTTCGGTGAAATCGTCGGCGAGGTGACGGGCGAGATGATCAAACGCCCGCTCTGGCAGTTCCGCGCTGGCTATTTCTTTATCGACCGTGGCACGAGCTGGGATTATGAGCCGGTTCCTGTCCTCAATCAGATCGACACAAACATGCTCTGGGTGCTTGCTGGCGAGGATCGCGAGGCCCCGTCAGCCAATACGCGTGATATCATCACTGAGCTTCAGGAGGACGGTGCGTTGTTCGATCTCGCCTTCTTCCCCGGCACCGATCATGGCATGGTCGACTATGTCGAGGATGAAAACGGCGTGCGCACACCGACCGGCTATACGCAAGGCTATTTCCGCCTGCTCGCCGAGTGGTCGCAGACACGCAGACTGACTGGCGCGTATGGCAGTGCCGAGCTGGCACCGAACCTCGTATGGCCGCCGCGCGACCAGTGAGCGGGCCGAACCGGAAACTAGGCGATCCGACGGCGTCAAGCGGTCAGGAATAGTCCGAAGCCGTCCGCCAGCAGTAGCAACAGCAGTAGGATGACAACGCTCATCGAGACACGCACCAATAGGGTCGCCTGACGAAGGCGACGCTGATCGCGCTGTTCTGCTGCCGACAGGCGACTATGCTCCGAATAGTCCACAAAAGCCCCCTCACTAAGACCACCCCCCAAGGCGCCGCCGAGCGCGCCGCCCGCAAACGTGCCGAATGGACCTAAAGCTGAGCCGATCACCGCTCCGATCAGCGCGCCGCCGCCGAGACCACCTCCAATGCCGCTACTCGCGGCCATTTCCTGCTCCATTTTCTCACGTTCCGTCCGGCTTGAAAGATAGCGCAGCCGCTGGAAAAGGTATCGGAAGAAACTTGGAACAAGGAAAATCCCGAGCATTGCGAAATCCGCGAGATAGCGTGGAAACGGCAAACCCCATTCGACCATCAGCCGTGCCAGCGGGTCAGTAATCTGACGCCAGAACAACAGTACCTGGCTCAAAGGCTCTATTAATGGGGCGAAAAACTGAGCAAGCGAAGGCAATTGAGCAAAAAGCCAATAGATGAATTGCACCGCTAAGCGCAAATCCCACAGAGTTCCCAGGATCGTAAACGGAATGGAGATCCACGCCAAAAGATAGGTGATGTTCCAGACCCAAGCCGCGACGCTGTCCGGCAGCCGGTCCGTCAGAGCGCGTAAAGCCTCGAATGGTGAAATAATGCGCATGCTTCCCCCAAAGCGAATTTGGCAGTTCTAGTTGAATACCAGAAGACCGGCGAGGCGAAATTCGGTCACGCGACCCAAATTTCATCGGATTGACGTAATTGCCAATCTAAGCCCAAATGTGTGTCAGTTCGGAGGTTAGTTTGATGCGGTTCCTTCTCTCCTGTGTGTCAATCCTTTTGGTTACGGCCTGCGCCAGCGTCACCACCAGCTATGTGCCGGAAAATGGCACGGGGCGTGGCTATTCAGAACAAAGGATCGAAAGTGATCGGTTCCGCGTCTATTTCGATGGCGGGGCCGATGTCAGCTTCGCGGAAGCTGAGGATTACGCCCTGCGCCGCGCGGCGGAGCTGACCCTTTTGGAGGAGGGCGACTGGTTCCTCGTTGTCGGTCGCTTCACGGAAGGCGATGATCGCGACCCGGTCCGCGTCGGTGGCTCCGTCAGCCAGACTTTCGGGTCCCGTGGCTATCGCGGATCAGGCGTCGGGATTGGGCTTCAATTCGATCCGGATGCCGGCGAGAAGCGCGCCACTCTGGAAATCCTCATCCGCTCAGGTGAGATAGCGCCGGACCCGAACGCCTATGATGCCCGGCAGGTGCTCGGCTATGCCGATCTGATCATCGAATCGAACTAGTCCGCCAGAAGGCCCAGCTCGCGCTGTTTTTTCTTGCTGAGGCCCGAAGCGACGATGCGGTGGCTCTCGCGGATATAATCCTGCAGCGCCAGCTCATCGAGCCCCGGTTCCTGATAATGCTGGATCCAGGTCATGCCGCGAGACGCGAGATAGGGCGCCGGACGCAGGCCCGGTTGTTCCCGCAGAATCTCAAATGACAAGTCTGAGACTTTGAAGGAATAGGTCGGCGCGGCGGCATCGGTGAAGCCGGCGATGACGAAGACTTTGCCGCCAACCTTCCAGACATCACTCCCGCCCCATTGAACCACATGGGTCGTCGCGGTCAGCCCGGCGCAAAAGGCATTGAAACTGTCCCGGCTTCGCACCGGTCAGGCCAGGTCTTTGGCTTGTCCGACCCAGTTGTCGCGCGCGATACGGCCACGACCATTAATCTTGGCGTCCCATTCCGCGATCTCCGCGTCCGACCAGTCCGCAATCTGTGCAAACCGCGAAACGCCCGCCGCGTTCAAGGCGCTGGCGGCTTTCGGTCCGAGACCTTTGATCTGGGTCAGATTGTCTCCATCGACGGCCGGTTCGGGTGCGATATTGTCCGCGGCGGGCGGCGTCGGCGTGGCCACCTTCTCCGGTTCGATATCAACAGGCGCGCTCGCCACGGGCGTCTCACGCGCCTCGGCCTCGCCAAGGCGACGGGCGAGATTCTCGTTTTCACGCCGCAGGCGCTCTAAATCGGCGAGCGCGTCATCCGCCTCGGCGCTGCGCGCATCCCCGCTCCAGATTTGCCGCCCGAACAGCAGGCCCATGGCGAAAGCCAGCAACAGAATGAGGCCCATCTGCCAAATCAGATAAAACATGCCTATTCCTCAATCTCTTCTATCTCGAACGAAATCAGTTCAACCGCATCGGTCGCATGCGCGATATCGAGGCGTTCAGCTGCGACGCCGCCGGCATTCAGCAAGGACTGAACAGTCTCGATACGGTCTGCCGCCAAGGGGACACCACCATCGGCGATGGCAATGCGCACGTGCAGGCTCAGATTATCCGGACAGGCACCGAACACCCGAGCCATGCGGCGAAGCGCGGTTTCTGTCATCGGACTGGCCGACGCCGCCTCCCGGTCAAATCGCAGATCATCCGTCCCGTGCGCCGCACGGATCGCCGCACGGCAGCCGGCCTGGTCTTCAATACTCACCACGGCGGGCGCACCGGCCGGAGTGATCACAACGGCAGCGCGATAGGGCTCCGGCAGGGTTTCCAGCGCGGTCGCGATCGAGCGCGCCACTTGCGGATTTGGCGCCTCGCCGATCAATCCGGCCTGGTCGCCTTCCAGAAACACCGCCCCGCGATCAAGACGGGCCAACTGGCCGAGCAGCCGCTTGGCCGCCTCCTCCCAGTCAGCGGAGGCCGCGCCGCCCGGTGCAAGTGTCAGATCCGTGTCTGCGCCATTGGCGAAATTGTCCGACGCGAACCGGGCGATACCGCGACGCGCCTCGGCATCGGTTGCGTCACCGCGCACCAGGACCCGGCCTGGCACGGCAACATCGGCGCGAAAGGCGAAGCTGCGCTCAAGGCGCGCATTCGTCATATTATCCGTCACCCCGGTAATGCCACCGGCCACCACGCCGCCGGACCAGCTCGAGGCCAGCACAATGGCGCGCGCATCTGCCCGGGCGTCATCGCTTGGTGCGGCCCCGGAGAGGACGGCATGCTGGCCACGCATCTCGACCTGGACCCAGTCCAGCCCGCGCCGCTCCAACGCCTCCTCGGCATTGAGCGCGAGACGATCCTGCACGGACCAGGCGGAAAACGGGCTGATGAAAACGACAAACAGGGTCACAACCAGCCAGCTGGCAGCGGCGATCATCAGAAGTTTGCGCACACGTTGGGTCATCTGCCCCTCGAAGCCGGATTCGGACGCTGAAAACAGAGCCGAGTCGGCCTGTCGCTACAAGCTTTAGAACAAGGTCGCCGACGCGCCAAGCGCGACAGAGGAAAAGCACAGCATCGAGGACGCTTGTCCCCCGCTTCTGGGTGGTTACAGCGCGCAGGGCAGATTTTTAAAAGATGTGCTCAAACTGCCACTCTGCTTGGCAGAGCGAATAAAATGCGGCTGAATCACGGACCTGACGCGCGAATTGACGGAAGCCGCGAAAAAAATGGCGGCGGAAACAGGCTCAACCGCCGCAGCAATCATCGTCTATTCGCTGGACGAAATCCGCGACACACTTATATATGACAGGTCGATGACCGCCGGGGACCGGCGGATCGCGCATGGTCGGACGCGAATAACCAGTCGAAAAGGCACAGGTCAAAAAGACAAAGCGGTCGATAAGAAAAAACGACACCTGAAACCAAGGGGAGTGTTATATGAGTTTCAAATTCACCAAAGTGCTGCTGGCCGGTGCCAGTGCAGTCGCGATCTGCGCCTCCGGCGCGATGGCCCAGGATGATGAAGGCCCGCGTCGCGGTTCCGTTCAAAGCGTCCTCGACCAGATTACGATCACGGCGACCAAACGCCCGGATGCAGAGAACGTCCAGGACGTGCCGCTGTCCGTGTCGGCCTATAATGCCAACACGCTCGATGCGCTTAATATGCGCGATCTGGAAAGCCTCAGCTATACCACGCCGAACGTCACGCTCGACGATATCGCGACCTCGAGAGGCACCGCGAACTTCGCTATCCGCGGCCTTGGCGTGAACTCCTCAATCCCGTCCATCGACCCGACCGTTGGTGTCTTCGTGGATGGCGTTTATCTGGGTTATAATGGCGGCGTTGTCTTTGACACGTTCGACCTCGACTCGATCGAAATTCTGCGCGGCCCGCAGGGTCTTCTCTTCGGTCGCAACACCACCGGTGGCGCGGTCGTGATGAATACCGGCTCGCCGACCGATGAATTCACCTATGCAGCTCGCCTTGGCTATGAAGGTCCGATTGACGATGATCGCGGCAGCGGCGCGACAACCGTCCAGGGCTATATCTCGGGTCCCATCGTCGAGGGCGTGCTGAATGGCCGCCTGTCTGCCTATCGCAATGATGATCAGGGCTATTTCACCAATCTGTTCGACGGTTCGGATCACGGTGCCAACGAAACCACCATCCTTCGCGCGTCGCTGGAATGGTTTGCCACTGAGGACTTGACCATTCTGGCAAAGGTCGAGAATTCCTCCGGCGAAGGCGACGGTCCGTCGACGCAGAACCGCGGTATTTTCGAGCGTGACACGTTCGACCTCTCCATCGATGAGCCCGGCTTCTATGAGGGCGATGCGATTCTCGCCTCTTTGCGGGCCGATCTGGATGTGGATTTCGGTAACGGCACAATCACCAACATTCTTGGCTACCGGGACTCAGACGGCACCACCTTGGGTGATATCGATTCCACGCCGGGCTTCTTCTTCCACTCCGAAACGGAGACCGTGCAGGAGCAGATCTCCAACGAGCTGCGCTATGCCGGCACATTCGGAAATGTCGATCTCACGACCGGCATCTACTATTTCGACCAGGAAATCCGCTATACTGAAGTGCGTTACCTACCGACAGTAACACCGATCACCAATATCGGTGGCGGCGCGCAGGATCACAGCGTGTTCGGCGTATTCGGCCAGGTTGACTATTCCTTCACCGAAAACTTCATCGGTAGCTTCGGCCTGCGCTTCTCGCAGGAAGAAAAGAGTGCGGATATCACCTATGTCCGTCCGCGTCCGGACTGTTCGGTTGTCGACGGCACCTGCCCGACCTCCGGCACCAACCCGTTCATCCCGGGTGAGAATAATGGTTTCTCGGACTCCGATGAGTGGGAGAATGTGACCCCGAAAGTCGGCTTCCAGTACTTCCCGGATGACAACACCAACGTCTACGGTAACTACACGCGTGGTTTCCGCTCTGGTGGCTATAACTTCCGTATTACCTCACCGGCAGCCTTCGAGGCCATTGTCGCTACCAATGGCGGTCAGCTGGCTTTCGACGAGGAAGCCGTCGACAGTTATGAACTCGGCTATCGCCGTGAACTCGCTGATGGTCGCGGTAATTTCAGCGCCGCAATCTTCATGACCGAAATCGAGGACATGCAGCGTGAGGTGAATGAATCCGACCCGACCGCGGGCGTGGTGCAGACCATTCTGAACACGGCTGATGCGACGATTACGGGTCTGGAGTTCGAGGGTCGTTTTGCCCTCACTGACACCTTCCTGCTGCTGCTCAATCTTGGCCTGATCGATGCCGAGTATGATGAGGTCCGCTTCAACATCTCCGGCGATGCAGCTGGACTTGTCGATGATGAGGACCTGGCGCTCGCCCTGCCGCGCGTGCCGGAAAGCACCTGGGGTATCGGCTTTATCCACGATCTTGATCTGGGCGGAAATGGCACGGTCTCGACCCGTGTGAACTACCAGTACCGCGACGAGCTCGCGTTCACCGACAGCAATTTCGGCTGGATCCAGGAAGCGAGCATGTTGGATGCGAACCTGACCTGGTACACGCCTTATGATGGTCTGGAGATCTCCGTCTTCGGCCGCAACCTGCTTGACGAGGTCCAGGCGGGTGGTGACACCCAGCTGCCCTTCGGCGGCAATGTTGCACCGCTCGTCGGCCTTGCCGGCATCAATGACGGCGTCAATGAGCCCTTCGGCGCCTACCCGGCCGTGGGTACGCTGTCGCCGCTCAAGCCGGGCCGCACGATTGGCTTCGAGATTACCATCTCGCGCTAATTGCGGCTGAATGCGTTTCAGGAAGGCCGGGGCCCTGCGCTCCGGCCTTTTTGATATCCAGTCCCTATCAATGACGGGACCATGCCTTTTTGATTGGCGAAAAAGGGAAAATCCGCTTGATTGTAAAAGAGCAAGTTTGGGGAGTTCGATGATGATGAAATGTGTAAGCGCCGCCATAAGCCTGTCCTTGCTGGGCGCCACGGCCTGGGCGCAGCAAACCGGCCTGCATCCGGAAGACACGTTCAAGCTGGAAGCGGTCGCAAATCCGCAAATCAGCCCTGATGGCACACTCATCGCCTATTTGCGCCGCAGCAATGATATCATCAGCGACCAGACCCTCTCCGCAATCTGGCTGATCGAGCCTGACGGCGATAATCACCGTGCCCTGTCCGTTGCGGATGGCGCCCGGACGGGGTCGCCTGTCTGGTCAGATGATGGTCGCTATCTCGCCTATTCTCATACGCTGGACGGCGTCAGCTCGATCCGGGTCTTCGACAGCCAGACCGGCGAAGACCGCCAGCTGGCCGAGATCGCGGGCGGCGCGGCAGCGCTGCAATGGTCGCCGGACGGACGGCACCTGGCCTATGCAGGTTTCGTTGTCGCGAGCGGACCTGAGCCGGCCTATTTGCTTGATTATGACGCGCGCGATGACTGGGCCGCGCCGGCCATTGTGGAAGATCGCCTCACCTATCGGATTGACGGGATTGGAACGCTGCCTCACGGCGGGCAGCAGATTTTCACCCTCGATACAATTACCGGTGAGCGCAGCCAGATTACCGAGGGCGCGCTGAGCGCCGGTTCTGACTTCGCCTGGGCGCCGGACGGAAAATCCTTCTACATTTCCGTCGACCGCCGTCCGGATGCCGGAACCCTGGCCGCCGATACGGAGCTCTTCAGCGTCGATATCGGGACCGGGCATTTTGAGCCGATTACCGATCGCCGCGGGCCGGACAACACGCCGCGCCCCTCGCCCTCCGGCAGGTTTCTCGCCTATCTGGGCTATGATGACCAGCTGATGGGGTATCACAATACAGGGCTCTATTTGAGGGATCTGGAAACGAGCGAGAGCCGGCGACTGAGCGGCAATTTCGACCGGTCCATCAACGCACCTGTCTGGGCCGAAGACGAAAGCGGTCTGTATTTCAGCTACCAGGACCACGGCGAAACAATCATCGCCTTTATCGATCTCTCCGGCGAGATCGAGACCATCACTACCGGCCTGGGCTCGGCGGCTTTCGGTCGCCCCTATGCCGGCGGAAGCTTCTCCGTCGCTGATAATGGTCAGCTCGCTTTCGGTTCGATCACCGCGACACGTCCCGCCGAGCTCGCGACGGGGTCGGCCGCCGATGGCTTCTCAATTTTGACCGCTCTGAACGAGGACGTGCTAGCCGATCGCTATATTTCGGACGCCGAGGAAATCCGCTGGGCCTCGCCCTATGATGGCATGGAGGTACAAGGCTGGGTACTCTACCCGCCCGATTATGATCCGGCCCGGCAATACCCGATGATACTGGAAATCCATGGCGGTCCGTTTTCCGCCTATGGCCCGGTCTTCTCGGCTGAATTCCAGCTCATGGCAGCGGCAGGCTATGTCGTGGTCTATACCAACCCGCGAGGCTCCACGAGCTATGGCTATGCATTCGCGAACGAGATCCATCACGCCTATCCCGGCAATGATCATCATGACCTGATGGGCGCGGTGGACCTGCTGGTCGAGCGGGGGATCGCTGATCCGGATCGGCTCTTTATCACCGGCGGTTCCGGCGGCGGCACGCTCACGGCATGGGCGATCGGTCAGACAGACCGGTTCGCGGCCGCAGCCGTCGTCAAACCGGTCATCAATTGGGGCAGCTTCGTGCTTCATGCTGACCTGCCCCAGTTTTTCTACCGTTACTGGTTCCCGGCAGCGCCATGGGAAGATCCGGAACATTACTGGGCGCGGTCGCCGCTGTCGCTGGTTGGCAATGTGGATACGCCGACCCTGATGATGGTCGGTGGAGCAGATATCCGCACCCCGGTGTCGGAGACGGAACAATATTACACCGCCCTTCGACTGCGGGGCGTTCCCAGCGAGCTGGTGGTCATTCCCGACAGCTATCACGGTATCTCCAACTCGCGCCCCAGCCGTTTGCTGACAAAGGTTGCGGAGATACTGCGCTGGTTCGAACGCTATGACCCGGTACAGGCCGACGCGGAATGACCCGGCTGGCAGCCATACAGGCTGCACCGGTCTTCTTCGACAAGGCGGCGTCGACGCAAAAGGCCTGTAGCCTGATCGAGGATGCCGGCCGCCTGGGCGCCGACATCGCCGCCTTCGGCGAAACCTGGCTGCCAGGCTATCCCTTCTTTATTGAGGCCCCGCTGAGTGACCTGTGGTGGGAGGCCGCCGCGCTTTACCTGGACAATGCCATTACCGTGCCGGGGCCGGAAACCGATCAATTGTGCGCCGCGGCGCGCAAGGCCGGGATCGATGTAGTCATCGGCGTCGCCGAGCTCGATCCCGCAACGGGCAGCTCTGTTTATGCGAGCCTTGTCTTTATCTCCGCCGAGGGGCGATTGCTGGGTCGTCACCGCAAGATCAAGCCGACCCATCATGAAAGATCCGTCTGGTCCGATGGCGATGCCAAGGGGCTGACGGTGTATCCGCGCCCCTATGGACGGCTATCGGGCCTGAATTGCTGGGAACACAACATCCTCCTGCCCGGCTTCACCCTGATCAGCCAGGGTACGCAGATCCACATCGCCGCCTGGCCGGGTCGCGAGCCGGAAACCGCGCCCTCGGCCCCGGTCTGGTCCCGGCAAATCCTCCTGTCGCGAGCCTTTGCGAGCCAGGCAGGCGCTTATGTAATTGCCCCCGCCGGCCTGCGACTGGACGCGCATGTCCCCGAGCGCTTCAAATCACTGAGCGCTTTTGAACATACTGGTCAGAGTGCCATTATTGACCCGCGCGGGGAGATTATCGCGGGCCCGGTCGATGGCGAAACCATCCTGATCGCAGAGGCCGATCTCAATGAGGTCCGCAAGGCGAAATCCGCATGCGACCCGGCCGGACACTACTCCCGTCCGGATCTGTTCGAGGTGACCCTGGAAGGCCGCCGCATCTATCCAACCGGTCCGCGCTAAATCGCGCCCGCATGGCGCTCAAAGGCCTGCGCTTGGGCGCGCTGCAATCGCGCTGACCCAGTTATGGATATGCGTCATCTCCTCAGGCGGGCCAAGTTTCAGACGGCTGGCGAAGCCAACGACAATAAACCCGTCGATATCGGCCGCGC
>JBELMP010000069.1:0-12605 GCA_042095695.1 Maricaulis sp.
ATGTCACGCTCAATCTAGGACGCGCCCCCTCCGACGCGGATGTCGACATGTTGCGGCAATGGGTAAGGCAAGAGATTGGACCGGTCGCCACGCCGGATCTCATCCAGTTCGCGCCGGGGCTTCCGAAAACCCGATCCGGCAAGATCATGCGCCGGATCCTGAGGAAAATCGCCGAGAACGACTTCTCCAATCTGGGCGACACCTCAACGCTCGCGGACCCGGGCGTGGTCGACGACCTGATCGCCAACCGCCGGAACCGTTAGACAAATTGTCATCACTGACCTCTCGCTCCTCGCCGCAATTAGGGCTATAGATCATGCGTGTTTCGAAGTTGGAGTGTCCCGTGCGTCTTCGTCTTATTGCTGCAGCTCTCATCGCCAGCTTTGCATCTGCCTGTGCCACGACATCAACGCCGGTCTGCCGCGCGCCGATGCCGGACGAGATGGAAGCCTTCCGCGCGATTATCTCGCATAATCCCAATCAGCTGGCCCAGGTCATGGCACCGGGTGAGTATCGCACCGCGCTGCAGAACGGGAATGCGGAACTCATGGCCTATATCTGGGGCGCCAATGGGCAGCGAGAAGGCTCGGTCCTGAGCATGCTGATGCGCCCGCCTCTCTGCGTTCAGCCGGCGCCTGTCACCGAGGCAAGCGTGCCGAATAGCCGCGAAATCCTGGTCTACCCGCAGGCACGTTATGACGCGCTTGTGCCGGTCGACCCGGCACTTGCGACTCCCCTGCCCTGGGGTGTTGAAATGCGCGATTATCTGACCTGCCGTTTCGAGGAAACCGAGAGCGGGTGGAAGCTGGCCGACGCCTGCGGATTTAACCCGAGATATGCTCTGGTCGCCGGATAACCCTGGCGTGCTGCATCTTGTTCGCCATTTGCTGAATTAACGCGTTCGCTCCCGAGCCGGCTTTGTTATCACCGAGCCGCAGGGTGTTGAGTGTGAGTCGCAATTATGTCTTTTCAGATCGATGCGCCGGCAGGTGCGCGCATCGTAACGGTCCGCTTCCAGGGCGAATTGAGTCGTGATGAATTCATCACCTCGATAGAGCGTCTGGCAGACGGAATCGATACGGATCTTTCCTATCTTGTTGTGCTTTCGAAGTGTGCGCTGGCAATGTCGGCGTCCGAGTTCATGGGGGCAATCGACGTCTGGTTCGAACAGATCAGCGGCGCTCCATTAATGGCGCTGGTGTTCGATGCCGAAACCCAGAAAGATCAGGCAATGCTCTTTGATACAAAGAGTTTTCTGATCGGTGGTCGGCAAAAAGCCTTCATGGACGATCAGGCAGCCCTCGACTGGCTGGCGAGCGGGGATTAGCGGCGGCTCGCGGCCGCCGCTATCCGTGATCAATCGTCGAATTCGGTGAGAGCCATCGGCTTTTTCAGATCCGCCGTTATCGTTTCATAGGCACCCAGCGTGAGGAATTCCGCAAAATCCTCTGACAGGACGAGGTCATTGAGCAATGCCGTCGCCTGACCGATCAGGCGATGCATCTCACTCTCCGCAGGAACCTCCGAAGCGATGGACGTACCGATCTCGGCTATCTGGGTCTTGAGACCTTCAGCCGTGATTGCCGTGCCCTCTCGGGTCGACTTGGAGAATGTTCGCCACTGCCAGAGCTGGGCCCGGGCGATCTCAGCGGTCGCTGCATCTTCCATCAGATTATGGATAGGCACCGCACCGCGTCCATTGAGCCAGGCCGCGATATAGCGGATTGCAACATCAATATTGCCCTCCACACCGGCATCGGTGATATCGCCTTCCGGCGCCTCCAGCAGTGAAGCCGAGGTGACCGGCAGGCTATACTCTTCCTCACGGTCGAGCTGATTGGCGGCCGGCATGTGCGCATTGAAGACATCAAGTGCAATCGGAACCAGCGCCGGGTGGGCAACCCAGGTGCCGTCATGCCCGTCGGTCACTTCGCGCAGCTTGTCTTCGCGCACCTTGTCCTGAGCCGCCTGATTGGCCGTCTCATCGCCCTTGACCGGGATGAAGGCAGACATGCCGCCCATCGCATGGGCACCACGACGGTGGCAGACCGAAATCACCCGGCGCGAATAGGCACGCATGAAGGGCACCGTCATCGAGACCGCCGCACGATCCGGCAGCACGCATTCCGGACGCGAACGCAAACGCTTGATATAGCTGAAAATATAGTCCCAGCGACCGCAGTTCAGCGCGACGATATGTTCTTTCAGTTCATACAGGATCTCGTCGAGCTCAAAGGTCGCCGGAATTGTCTCGATAAGAACCGTCGCACGCACAGTGCCACGCTCCAGGCCAAGCTCATCCTCGGCATGCTGAATGACCACATTCCACCAGCGCGCTTCATAGCGGCTTTCCATCTTGGGCAGGTAGAAATACGGCCCCGTACCGCGCTCCTTGAGCGCTTTGTGGTTGTGATAGAGGTATAGACCAAAATCGAAGAGCAAGCCGGACATGGCCTGCCCGTTAATCAGGACGTGACGCTCATCCAGATGCAGGCCACGCGGCCGCACAATCAGAACGGCGGTCTCATCATTGAGCTTGTAATCCTTGCCATTACCGGGATCGGTGTAGTCAATCTCCCGACGGTTGGCATCGCGCAGATTGATCTGCCCCTCGACCATGTTTTTCCAGAAGGGTGCCGAGGCATCCTCGAAATCGGCCATGAAGCATTTCGCGCCGGAATTCAGCGCATTGATCACCATTTTGCGGTCAACCGGACCGGTGATTTCCACGCGGCGGTCCTGAAGATCAGCCGGGGCTGCGCGAACTTTCCAGTCGCCGGCCCGAATATCGGCCGTCTCATGCGGGAAGAGCAGGTCAGCACCGGCATCAAGCTCGGCCTGACGCTCCTTGCGATAGCGCAGCAGAGAGAAGCGACGCTTGTTGAAACGGCGATGCAGGTCAGCAAGGAAGCTCAATGCATCATGATCAAGGATATCACGATAGCCCGGCTCCAAATGGCCAAGAATTTCGACGCCGCTAGGAATACTGTGAGTCATAAGACGAGTCCTTCGACTGTGCCGGGGAAGCCAACTGAGGGCAGACTTCCCCGGCCGGGCCGCAAGGGCCCATTCTATCGGAATGCAGGGATCACTCGGCCGGCGTAAACTGCGCCGTCTCGGTGCTGTCGCTCATCGCCGTCGTGGAAGACTGGCCGCCGGAGATTGCGAGCGAAACCTTGTCGAAATAGCCGGTACCGACTTCGCGCTGGTGACGGGTCGCGGTGTAACCGTCGACTTCCGACGCGAACTCAGCCTGTTGCAGCTCGGAGTAAGCCCCCATGCCGCGATCCTTATAGCCCAGCGCCAGCTGGAACATGCCGTGGTTGAGAGCGTGGAAGCCAGCCAGGGTAACGAACTGGTACTTGTAGCCCATCGCGCCGAGTTCGCGCTGATAGGTTTCGATCGTCGCCTTGTCGAGATTGGCTTCCCAGTTGAAGGATGGCGAGCAGTTATAGGCCATCATCTTGCCCGGGAATTCCTTCTGGATCGCTTCGGCAAAACGCTTCGCCTCTTCCAGATTCGGCTTGGAGGTTTCCCACCACAGAAGATCGGCGACCTTGGCATAGGCCAGTCCGCGCTTGATGCAGTGCTCGACACCGACGCCCTGCTTGAGACGGAAGAAGCCTTCCGGCGTGCGGCCGGCTTCGAAATCGATGAATTCGTGATCGCGCTCATCGATATCCGAATTGATCAGGGTTGCAGATTCGGCATCCGTCCGCGCGACCGTGATGGTCGGCACGCCCATGACGTCTGCGGCCAGACGAGCCGCTGCCAGGTTCCGCTCATGCTGGCTGGTCGGGATGAGGACTTTGCCGCCCAGATGGCCACACTTCTTTTCAGCCGCGACCTGGTCCTCGAAATGTACGCCTGCCGCGCCGGCCTCGATAAAGGCCTTCATGATTTCAAAACAGTTCAGCTGACCGCCAAAACCGGCTTCAGCATCAGCCACAATCGGTGCGAACCAGTCGCGCGACGCCTTGCCATTCTCGGAAACCTCGATCTGGTCGGCACGCTGCAGGGCACGATTGATCTTCTTGGCCAGCTCTGGCGCAGAGTTTGCCGGGTAGAGCGACTGATCGGGATACATGGTACCAGCCGTGTTGGCATCCGCCGCGACCTGCCAACCTGACAGATAGATTGCCTTGAGACCCGCACGAACCTGCTGCATGGCCTGATTGCCGGACAGGGCACCCAGGGCGTTGATGAAAGGTTCGGTCTTCAGAAGTTCCCACAGCTTGTTGGCGCCGCGTTCAGCCAGGGTGTGCTGGATCTGAACGGAACCGCGCAGGCGAACAACATCTTCCGGGGTATATGGGCGCTCGATACCATCGAAACGGTCGGACGCGGCGCTTGGGACGAGATCATTAAAACTGGTCATTGGGGCAACTCCCTAACTTGTCAAATTTGTCTACCCCAATCCTGTCAAACTGCGAAACGCGTGTCGACACACCCTTTCATATAAAGCCGTTTGGGTGTAGCGTTCACACAATGTAAAACTGTTTATTTGTAAATCTATTTACATGATGGAAGACAGCAAACCTCTCGAGAAACTCTTTGCTGGCGCCCGATTGCGGCGCCTGCGGCGCGAGCGCGGCCTGACCCAGGCGGAGACAGCGCAGGCGCTCGGAGTGTCGGCCAGCTATCTCAACCTGCTTGAGCGCAATCAGCGTCCTGTCACGGCCCGGGTCCTGCTGGCCCTGGCCGAGCGTTTCGATGTCGATGTACGCGCATTCGCGAATGAATCCGACCGGCAATTGCTTGCCGATCTCCAGGAGGCCGCCGCCGACCCGGTTCTAGCCAACCTGTCTCTCGACCGCATCGAGCTCAGCGAGCTGGCTGACAGCCATCCGCGCGCCGCAGAAGCCTTTGCCCGGCTCTATCAGAACTACCGCGAGACCACAGCGGCGACGGCGGACCTCGCTTCGCGCATGAGTGGCGGCGCCATGATTGGCGGACCGGGAACCCAGCTGGAAATGGTCCGGGACGCGATCGACGCACGGCAGAACCATTTTCCTGAAATGGAGAATGCGGCGGAAGAGCTGATCGAACAAACCGGTTTGACCACACGCAATCGCCATGAAGCCCTGGCGCGCTATCTGCGCGAAGTTCACGGGTTTTCAGTCCGGGTTCTGGATGAGGACATTATGGCCGGCGCGCGCCGGCGTCTGGATTTCCACGGTCGCCGCCTGCTTCTCTCGGAGGCGCTGCCGCAAAGCTCTCGCGCCTTCCACATCGCCGTGGTGATCGCCAGCCTGGAACAGGGCGAGACACTCGATGCGCTCACCGATCAGGCTGGCCTGAACAATCCGGAGTCAAAGCGACTTTATCGCCTGGGTCTGAGCAATTACTTCGCAGCAGCCGTGCACACCCCCTATGAGGCCTTTTTGCGGATGGCTGAAACATCCCGCTATGACCTGGTCCGTCTGCAGCGACGTTTCGAGGTCAGCTTCGAGCAGGTATGCCATCGCTTGACCACGCTACAGCGGCCCGGCGCGCGCGGCCTTCCCTTCTTCATGATCCGCGTGGACCAGGCGGGCAATGTCTCCAAACGCTTCGGCGGCGGCATCATGCCATTCGTGCGCTCAGGCGGCGGCTGCCCGAAATGGAATCTCTATGAAGCCCTTCGCACGCCGGAACAATTGATGAGCCAGGCGTTCGAATTGCCCGACGGTCGACGCCATCTGTCAATTGCCTGCGGCCAGGTAAGCCCCTCGCCCTATGGCGAAGCACCGGTCATTCGGGCCATCGCCCTGGGCTGTGACTGGGATCATGCCGACAAGATCGTCCATGCCGACCGGCTGGTCGATGAGGCGCCGGACCCGGTGGGAATTGCCTGCCGCCTGTGCGAGCGGGAAAACTGCGCCCAGCGGGCCTTTCCGCCCCTGAACCGCAAGCTGGACACGGATCCGCACCTGCTGCGCGCGTCTCCCTATAACTTCTCCACCGACTAGCCAAGAAAAAGGGGTCCCGCAGGACCCCTGGTACGCACTCTACTCGGCGAGGGGAAACTTATTCGGCCTGCCCCGCGACAGCGTGGACATAGGCCATGCGGACATCCTGGTGGTTGACCTTGTCGAGATCGCGCGCGATCTCCTCATCCTGCTTGGCCAGAAGATCAAGATCCTGGTCGGCATAGTGCATCACGCCCATATCCGTATAGGCTTTCTGGATCTTGTCGCCCCACAGGCCGATATCCTTGACGACCGGCACGATGCGCTGGAAGAGCAAGGTCCGGAACAGCTTGTTCATTTCCGACTGCTCCGACCACTCGACGCATTCCTCAACCGGCAGGTCAAGGGTCTCGTAAACCTCGCGCGCCTGGAAGCGATCACGCATGTGATAGCAGGCCTCAACGAGGAATTCCTCGCGCTCATCGCGCTCGGCCTGGGTAAGCTCCGGATAATAGTCGCGCAAGGTCAGACGCCCGAAGGCCACGTGACGCGCCTCGTCTTCCATCACATAGGCATTGACCATCCGTGCCAGCGGGTTCTGGGCCAGATCGCGGATCGTGCCGAAGGCGGCCAGGGCCAGACCTTCAATAACGACCTGCATTGCCAGATAGGTGAAGTCCCAACGGCTGTCGCGCAGAGCATCATCAACCAGCGAGGCCAGCGGGGCCGTCATTGGATAGGCGACACCAAATTTCTGCATCAGGCCCTTATAGGCCTCGACATGGCGCGCCTCATCCATGACCTGGGTTGAGGCATAGAATTTCGCGTCAAGATCGGGAACCTGCTGCACGATCTTGGCGGCACAGATCAACGCAGCCTGTTCGCCCTGCATGAATTGAGAGATATTCCAGGCTTGGGCATGGCGACGAAACAGGATGCGGTCCTTTTCGGACATCTTTTCCCAGATCGGCGAGCCCTTGAGCGCAATCCCCTCATCGGGCAGCTGCATCGGATTTTCTTCGTCGAGTTCCAGGCTCCAGTCGATGCGATTGACCGCATCCCACTGCATATCCTTACCCTTCTGATACAGATGCATCAGCGTGGTGCGGCCATCATCATACTCGAAATCGAAAGTGGCATCGAATTGCTGCGGAACCGACCAGTGCTTGTCGATATCCGGCATCGGATAGAGCTCACGAAGCGTGCCCATGGCGCTGAACCTCCCCAGGTGCGACCAAAACTTATTTTAGTGAACGGCGTTCACTTGACCAACGTGAGTCATTTTCCGGAAAAAATCAACCTCCTCCGGAAATAGAAATTATACACATAATCAAACGCTTGATGTGAGCGGACACTCACAAGCTTAACTCACGGCTTAAATGGCTGAAAACAGCGCTATTCGGCCGGGTCGACGCGCCCTGCCCCAGCCTCGCCCTCGCGAACCGTCGCACCGTGACGCGCCGTCCAGCGCGCAAGGATTTCCTTGGAGGTGGCCCGGGAACCGTCCGGCGACCAGCCGGGAGGTGCCAGCAGATACATCATGGCATCACGCCAGCTTCCTGCCTTGCGCATATCGTTCACGATGCCGATCCATTCATGCACCGAAATTCGAAGCGGATTATGCGTGCCGAGATTCTTCACCACGCCGTAGCGGATCTCCTCATCTTCCAATTCCGGCTGGAAAGTGCCGAAAAGGCGATCCCAGACGATGAAGACGCCGGCATAATTACGATCCAGATATTGCGGATTTATCCCGTGATGCACCCGATGATGGGATGGCGTGTTCATTACCGCCTCGAACCAGGGCGGGCATTTCCGGATCACTTCGGTATGGATCCAGAACTGGTAGATTAGGTTCAACGCCCCGACAAATCCGATCATGACCGGATGGAATCCAAGCAGAATCAGCGCTGAGCCCAGCCAGACCCATTTAAAGGTCAATACGCTGAACCAGGGCTGCCGCAAGGCCGTGGTCAGATTGTAGTGCTGCGAGGAATGGTGGACGACATGATCGGCCCAGAACCAGCGTATCGTGTGGGCCCAGCGGTGTGACCAGTAATAGACAAAGTCATCCAGGACGAAAGCGAGGATCCACGCCCACCAGGCGAAGGGAATCTCGAGCAGGCGGAACTGGTAGACGAACATGAACCAGGCGCCGATCAGCCCGCCGAAGATCACACCAGACACCATATTGCCCAGCCCCATGATCAAAGAGGCCGCACTATCTTTCGGCTCGAAGCGCGCGCCACCGAACCGTCCTGCGAAAATCATCTCGGCGATCGTCAGCCCGGTAAACAGGAGAATAGCTGCATAGATGGGATTGAAGAGTTCGGGAGCATCCATGGTTCAGGCCTGTAGTGCGTTAAGTCGGTCGGCCCACTGGCGGGCTTGCTGCGTATCGGCAATCTCGATGCGCAGCGGCGTGAAGGTAAAATCATTCAGGCGCAATTCAATATCGCGCCCGTCATCCATGCGCGCGGAGCGGACACTGCCCGGCTCCAGATAGCGTATCACCATTGTGTCACCACGTGCGGCGAGAAGGCCGAACCGACCCGTGCCGGCCTCCTCGACAAGGGCCGATTTCCGGTCATCGGCAAGAAGTGCGGTGTCACCGGCGCGAAAGCCCACCTGGTCTGCATCCAGCCGCGCCAGGGCGTCATCCAGGGACAGCAATATCGCAGGCGTATGCAGGCCAAGCCGATAGTTCAGATAAATCATGCCCGCAATGCCAAGGAGCGATCCGATAAAAATCCACAGAATGAGCACTTTCAACTCCCTGACTGGCCCGTCAAAGCCCGCATCTGCCCGCGATCGGGGCGGATGAGATGCCCCCATTCAAACCAGATTTGGACGGAGTTTTCCAGCCTGAGCGCAGCGGCTCACAGCAGCAAAGGTCCTGCCTTGCAAAGAAAACGGCGCCGGGAAATCCCGACGCCGCTTGCTTAGTCTCGTTTTCGAGTTTGGCTTTAAGCCGCTCTCTTAGAAGCGCGAACGCAGCGTGATGCCGTAAGTCCGCGGCTGGTTCGTATAGACCGAGAAGGATCCACTCTGCAGCGTGGTCGGGAAGCCGGAGGTGTAGTACTCGTCCTCATTCAGATTACGAGCCCACAGCAGAGCTTCCAGGCCATCATGCAGGTTCAGGCCGATCGATGCGTTGATCGTGCTGACTTCGCGGCTGATGGATTCCGGCAGGTTCTCCAGAAGGCGAACTTCGGATTCATACTGCCAGTCAGCGCGCATGATCAGCTCACCGAAGGAGAGATCACGATTGTACTGGACGCCGAAGGAGCCAGCGAATTCCGGGATACCAGCAACGGTCTGGCCGCTGAGATCACCCGTACCGTCCTGAACACCATCAGCAAGATCGACCGCGCCGCCGGAAACAACCGGAGCACCCTGGAAGTCGTCATACTGAGCATCCATCCAGATACCGGAGATGTTGAAGGTCAGACCTTCAAAGGCCGGCGGCGTGATGACGCTATCAAACTCAAGGCCCTGAGCGGACTGCTCACCAGCATTGATGACGGCGAAGCCAGCGCCCTGGAAGACCGAAGACTGGAAGTCCGTGACGGTCTGGTCGAAATACGCAACATCAAGCGAACCGAAGCTGAAGCGCGTCTTGAAGCCGACTTCAAACGTCTCGGTGACTTCCGGACGGGCGAAACGCTGGTTACCAGCAACCCCGAGGGATTCAGCCGTGGTAACCACGGTCGGCAGGCCCAGCGCGTTGTCTGCTGCCAGCTCGCCGGATGCGCGAAGCGCGGCGATATCGGCACTGGCCGGACGCGTATCCGGCGTCAGGTTCCAGGACGACGCCTTGAAGCCACGCGAGAAGGACGCATAGACATTGGTCCGATCAGTCGCGTCATAGGCCAGACGGACCGTGTAAGGCCAGTCTGAGTCAGACGTCGTACCGTCCTCGACAGAGTTCGGGAACGGGGTGAGCGCGCCAAGCGGCTGCAGGCCAAGTGCGAAGAAGTCCAGCAGCGGGTTTGCCAGCGGCAGGCCGGTAAGCGGGTCAACCACAGTTCCGTTCACCAGGACACCACCGCTTGCGAGGCCAACCGCGTTGAACGTGGTGGACGCAGCAACAAACTGATTGAACACGGCAGGCTGCGCGGTAGCGAATGCGCCGACTGCCGCCGGGTCATTCGGGTTCACGCCTGCGGAAGCGAGGAAACCACCCAGACCGATATCAACCAGGTTGAGATCGGAGAAGGGGTTGGTGCGGGTCACATCGGTGAAATTCACTTCCTTGTCAGACTGGAAGTAGGCAAGGCCAGCTGTGAGCACCAGGCGTTCGGTCAGATCGAAATCAATCTGAGAGAAGATCTGGAACTGCTCGTCATCCTGCTCGGCCGTGAAGGCGGTACCGCCACCATCAGCGTAGAAGGAGCCCGGAGCAAAGCCGGTTGCCGCTTCAAGTCCGGCAAGCGCACCCCCGGTCAGAATGTCGACATAGGCACGCGCGTCAGCGCCATAGAGGCGGGAGTCTTCAACGGTCATGTCTTCGCTGGAGTAGTAGGCACCCAGGAGGAAGTAGGCCCGCTCATTCCATTCGCCATTCAGGCGGAATTCCTGGCTGAACGTGCCGACATCGAGACCACGAACATTGCTGCCGAGCAGGTCGAGCGTCGTAAAGTCACCTTCATAATCGATGAAGTCGTCATACATGCGATAGGAGGTGATGGAGCTCAGGGTCAGGGTATCGCTCAGGCTCCAGTCAGCCTGGACGGAGATACCGGAGTTCTCGATCGTGTTCAGGTTCGCGAAATCAGTTGCGATCTGATAGTTGAAGCCTTCGCCCGCAGACGTCTGGGCGCCCAACAGGCCGCGGATCACAGCGCCAGCCGCACCGTCGACGACGCGGTCGGTACCACAGCAATTCTCTTCGATCTGGTCGTAGTCAGCAATGACACGGACGCTGAACTCGTCGTTCGGGGCGAACAGGAGCTGACCGCGCATCGCCCAGCGATCTCGGTTGTTGAAATCAACGTCGATGCCGACATTGTCGTAATATCCGTCACGCTGGTTGATGCTGCCGCTCAAGGAGAAGGCAACCGTGTCGGACAGCGGGCCCGTGATGGAGCCGCGCGTGATGATGCTGTTGTAATTGCCCAGTGTGATTTCAGCAGTACCGCCGAATTCGAACTGCGGCTCTTCGGTGATGATGCTGACAACACCTGCGGTCGCATTCTTACCGAACAGTGTGGATTGCGGACCACGCAGGACCTCGACGCGCTCAATACCCGTCAGGTCAGACAGTGCGGTACCCGCACGGCTGCGGAAGACGCCATCGATGTAAACGGCCACGGACGGCTCAATACCCGGATTGTTAGCGCCATTACCCTGGCCACGAATGATGAAGGTCGCGTTCGAGCTACGCTCGAGCTGGCTGACGCGCAGCGACGGAACGACGGATTGCAGGTCGATGGCGTCGATGATCTGGGCGTTCTCCAGCGTCTCTGCCTGGACAACAGAAACGGCGATCGGAACTTCCTGCAGCGTTTGCTCACGCTTTTGCGCAGTAATGGTGATCTGCTCGAGCTGAGCAAATGCGCCAGCCGAACCGATCAGGCCGGTGACAATTGCGGTCGTGCCAAGCACGGCTGCTTTGGTAAACATTTTCATTGGAATTTTCTCCCCTAAGTACGCGGTACTAATTGCCAACCGTCCGCGCTAACCGTTGTGTATATGAACATTCTATAACGGGTGTGTCAGCCGGTTTCTGGCAGTTTAGCAAAAAAGATGCCGCACATGATGCAAGCATGTATCACCTTACAAAATCGGCACCGGGGATCACGGCCGACTTTTCTTACGGACAGACTCTGATATCCTTAAAAGTGAACAGCGTTCAAAAGCTGCACTTGGGGAGATAAAGTATGCGTATTTTCATGGGCCTAGCAGGCCTTTTGGCGCTTGTTGCGATCTGCGCCGCAGGATGGTTCTACCGCCCTTGGTCAGAATACTCACCCGCAGAAATCCAGGCGGCGACGCGGACGGACCGACTGGTCGAGACATTTCGCGAGATGGGCGAAGTTTTCCCCTACCGCATGATTTACGCCTCGGTGGACGCAGAAAACCTGCCGCGTCAAGTCGCCAATGATTCGATCCGCTTTGCGGACTCCGATAGCGAGATTGACCTCGATCACTGGCTCAATTTGACCGACACCACTGGCCTGATGGTGATCCATAATGGAACGGTCGTGCATGAGGACTACCGGCTCGAAGCGACCGAGCACACACTCCACACCTCCTGGTCGGTCGGCAAGAGTTTCGTCGCCACGCTCATCGCCATCGCCATGGAGGAAGGCCTGATCGACAATCTCGATCAGACGGCGGACGCGTTTGCACCGCAATTTGAGGGTACGGATTATGGCAACACCTCCCTGCGCCACCTGCTCATGATGTCCGCCGGCGTTGATTTCGAGGAGGATTACAATGCACCGGGCTCCGATATCCGTCGGCTTTTCCTGGGTGCGAATATCTATGGCCAGAGTGTCGACCGCCTGGTCGCAGACGTGGAACGCGATCGCGAACCCGGCCAGGACCTGCACTATGTCAGCGCCAATACCCATGTCCTCTCGGCAGTGATCCGCGCGATCTATGACCGTCCACTTGCCGAAGTCGTGCAGGAGAAAATCTGGCTGCCGCTGGGCATGACCGCAGATGCCAACTGGAACCAGAATATTCCCGGCGAGAATGGTGAAGCGA
>JBELMP010000070.1:0-10563 GCA_042095695.1 Maricaulis sp.
TCCGCGACTTCCGCTTCCGACAGCAGTTTGGAATTGGCAAAGGCGGTCGCGGGTAGCGGACCGTCAATCTCCAGTATATTGGCGGTGAAATCCCGGATCATACGGCTCATCAAAGAGACTTTTTCAACCGCGGCCGAATAGACGGCAAGGCCATGCATGTCGGTCTTGGCCACAAGGGCTTTCTCCGCCATGCGCGTGATCAATGTCCGCGTCGTCGAGTAGGACCAGCCCGACACGGGCTCGAGGGCCGTATGGACTTCGCGTGCGCTTTGCGGGCCTGCCGCCCAAAGCTGTTTGAGTACAACCAGCTCAGCCTGGGAGGGCGCGTTGGATTTGGCGTCGGACATCATACTCCCCGTCGTCAGTTCGCTACACATGTAGCATCGTGCGACATGTGTCGCAACCCCCTCCTTGACCCTGAATGCGCAGCGGTCTCTAACGGGAGCATGAGCGATGTGATCGATACTGCCGAAACCGCCCGGATCTGGGTTGTTTCCGACGGCCGGCGCGGAATTGAAAACCAGGCGATCGGCCTGGCTGAAGCGGTGCAGGCCAGTTTGCCGCGGCCGTCGCGGATAGATCGCGTCATCATTCGCAAGGACGGTTTTGTCAGCCTGCCTGACAGTCCGCCTCCGGATCTTTGGATCGGCTGCGGCCGCGCTGCGATCCCGCTGGCCCGCAAGCATGCCCGCATTTTTGGTTATTGCTTCTTTGTTTATGTTCAGGACCCGCGAGGCCGGTATGGCGATTTCGATCTCATCATCGCCCCGAACCATGACCGCCTTCGCCGAGACAATGCGATCGCCATGCTCGGCTCGCCCAATCGCATCACACCGGAGCAGCTCAACTCCGCCAGGGCCGAGTTTTCTGACCGGATCAACGCCCTGCCCGGCCCGCGCGCCGCGATCCTCATTGGTGGCGATTCCAAACGCTATCGTCTGACACCGGACATAGCCGATTATCTGATCGATCGGCTGCAGGGCCTCCTGGCGCAGGACATCAGCCTGATGGCTACGGTGTCGCGGCGGACGCCGGACGCCCAGGCAGCGCGGATCAAGGCAGCGCTCTCCGGCCAATCTCGGGTCTGGTTTTTTGATGGTGACGGCGCCAATCCCTATTTCGCCTTCCTGGCTGCGGCCGACTGGATTTTCGTCACCGAAGAATCGACCAACATGCTCGTCGAGGCCGCAGCGACAGGAAAGCCGGTCTATGCGCTGCCGCTGGACGGGGATCCGGGTAAATTCGGCCTCTTGCATGCATCGCTCGAGGGACATGGCGCGCTACGCCCCTATCTGGGCCGCCTGGAAAGCTGGACCTATCCGCCACTCGATGAAACTCGACGGGTTGCCAGAACACTCATCTCGATCTGGTCACCCGCGAACGACTCATTATCTTGATGTGTCAGCGACAGTTTCTGGGGTAGCCAATGTCATCACTCGTAATCTCTGAAGGACCGGTCTGGTTCGCCGGCCAGCCTAGCGCCAGCGAAATCCAGGACTGGGCCAATGCCGGTGCCGTCCTCGTCGTCAATTCGCGAAGCGAGCCGGAAATGGCGGATGTGGGCTTCGATGAGGCACAGGTTTGCGCAACGACCGGCCTGCGCTACGCCCATCTCCCGATTGGTGGCCCGCATGGAGCGGACCCGCAATTGACCACACAGCTGGCAGACCTGCTCGGCGCGGTCGAGGGGCCGGTCGTCATGCATTGCCGCAGCGGGACACGTTCCGCCCATCTTTACGCTGCCTATCTCCTGCACAAGGACCCGTCCCTGGAGGACCCGTTCGACGTGTTCGTATGGCCGCTGGGCCGGGATATGGCACTTGTGCATGCCCTTCTGCCGTAATTGCTGCATCCGGGGGCGGGCGAAAGGCGAATCCTTTCCTATATTGCTGATGAATGCGTTTCGCAGTGCGCGGAGCGCCCGAAGGATTTGAAGGAAATACCATGTCTGAGACGCGTCATTCGCGACTGATCATCATCGGCTCCGGCGCAGCCGGCTATACCGCTGCGATCTATGCCGCGCGCGCCATGCTGAGCCCGGTCCTGATCTCGGGTCTCCAGCCAGGCGGTCAGCTCACCATCACGACCGATGTCGAGAATTATCCCGGCTATTCCGATGTCATTCAGGGCCCCTGGCTGATGGACCAGATGAAGGAACAGGCCGAGAAGGTCGGCACGGAGATGATCAATGATCTCGTGGTCAAGGCAGATCTGTCGCAGCGCCCCTTCACGCTGACACTCGATAGCGGGAAGGTTTTCACCGCCGACAGCATTATCATTGCCACCGGCGCCCAGGCGAAGTGGCTTGGGCTGGAAAGCGAACAGAAATTTTCAACGGGCGGCGTTTCGGCTTGCGCCACCTGTGACGGCTTCTTCTATCGCGAGAAAGAGGTTGTCGTGGTCGGCGGCGGCAATACCGCCGTCGAAGAAGCGCTTTACCTGGCCAATATCGCCTCCAAGGTCACACTTGTGCACCGTCGTGACAGCCTGCGCGCCGAAAAAGTGATGCAGGACCGCCTGATGAAAAATCCCAAGGTTGAAGTCATCTGGGATTCCGTGGTGGACGAGATTACCGGTGATGTGGACCCGTTTCCCGCGGTAACCGGTGTAAGGCTGAAAAATGTCAAAACCGGCGATGTGACTGAGCGCGATACCCATGGCGTTTTCGTCGCTATTGGCCACGCTCCGGCAACCGAGCTCTTCGCCGATCAGCTGGAAACCAAGGACGGCGGCTATCTGGTCACCGAACCGGGGACGCCGCGGACCTCGATACCCGGCGTATTTGCAGCCGGTGACGTCACCGATGACATCTATCGTCAGGCGGTGACCGCTGCCGGCATGGGATGCATGGCCGCACTCGACGCCGAGCGTTATCTCGCCGGCCTGGAATAGCGGTCTCTGAATGGCGATTTTGGCTCCCGGGCCGAAATCGCCTATATGTGAGTCCATGCTCACTCAACCGGGAAATACACGCGAGAAATTGCTACGGGCCGCGGTCGACCTTGTCTCCGAGGCGGGCTTCGGCGCGGCCACAACTGCCGCGATTGCCGCGCATACTGGCCTGGCTGAAGGCACGCTCTACCGGCATTTCAAGAGCAAGGACGAGCTGTTCATCGCTGCCTATCGGCAGCTTAAATCCGATGTCTTCGAACGGGTGACAGCCGAAACGGGTACCGATACGGACATGCGTGCGCGCATGCGCGCCATGTGGCTGGGCATGTGGAAGACCTATGCTCACGACCTTCCTGCTTTCACATTCGGCCAGCGTTTTGCGGAAAGTGCCTATTCGGCCCAGGAAGGCGGCGCCGCCCATGAGCAGATGATGGGGCATATCTACGGCATTATTGCAGACGGACAGGCCTCCGGAGAAATCCGCGCGGGCGATCCCGCTGTCCTGATTGCATTCTTTTTTCCGCCCCTGACCGCGATGCTGAAACAGATGAATGCCGGTCGCGACTGGTCGGGCCTAGAGGTCGAGCTTGCTATTGATTGCGCCTGGAAATCCTGGAGCGCCTGACAGGCCGCCGTTTTTTAGATACATCACCTTGACATGTGAGCATATACTCACAATATGTGAGTGAGCGCTCACCGCAGCGCATTAGAAACGTTCTGACGCAGGGAATTTAAACATGATCAATCGCGAACTCGGCCGCTCCGGCATCACTGTCAACGCTATCGGCCTGGGCTGTATGGGCCTGTCGGAATTCTATGGACCCGCGACGGAAAAGAGCGAGGCCATCTCTTTGCTTCACGAAGCGATCGAGCATGGCGTCAACCACTTCGATACCGCCGAAATGTACGGCATGGGCGCAAATGAGGCCTTGCTTGGCGAAGCTTTTGCCGGCAAGCGCGACCAGGTCATCATCGCCACCAAATTCGGTCCGCTGCGGGACAAGGCCAGCGGTCAGGTGGTCGGCATTGACGGGTCGGAGGCCAATGCGCGCCGTGCCGTCGAAGAATCGCTGCAACTTCTCCAGACCGATCATATCGATCTTTACTACATGCATCGCATGGACCCGACCCGCCCGATCGAGGAGACAGTTGGCGCAATGGCGAAGCTGGTCGATGAAGGCAAGATCCGTGCGATCGGCCTCTCAGAGGCCTCCGCGGAGACCCTCAGACGGGCCAATGCGGTCCACCCCATTGCCGCGCTGCAATCGGAATACTCCATTTTCTCGCGCGATATCGAAGCCGAACAATTCCCCGTCCTGAAGGAATTCGGCACCTCCCTCGTCGCCTACTCGCCCCTCGGGCGCGGCATGCTGACCGGTCGTTTCACGGCAGACACCAAGCCGGCCGATTTCCGCTCTGCCGCATATCAGCCGCGATTCGCTGACGGCGCCTTCGAGGCCAATCTCGCTCTGGTCGAAGAGATCAAATCCATCGCCGACAATGCCGGCGCTACACCGGCACAGATCGCGCTGCGCTGGGTGCTCGATCGCGGCGAAAATATCCTTTCCATCCCGGGAACGACCAAGCTGTCCAATCTCAAGGGCAATCTTGGCGCCGCAGATGTTACGCTCACAGCAAGCCAGGCGGCTTCGCTTGATGCCCTGGCCGACAAGGTGGTGGGCGACCGGTATAATGAGCAGGGCATGGCGGCACTCAACGGATAGGACTGAATACTCAGCAGCAGCTCACCGGAGCTGCTGCATTTTTACATGCGTATCGAATATGTCTCGTTTTTTCTGCAAAGCCCGCTAGATTGCCGCGCATTGCAATCAGGCGGGATGCGACATGGACTGGGACAAGCTGAAAACCTTTCACGCCGCAGCTCAGGCCGGCTCCCTGACCAAGGCCGCGACAGTGCTCGGCATCTCGCAATCGGCCGTCAGTCGGCAGATTGCCGCCCTGGAAGATGATCTCGGCATAACGCTGTTCCACCGGCATGCACGCGGCCTCATCCCGACCGAGCCGGGCAATATCCTGTTTGAGGCTTCGACCGAAATTGCTGCCAAGGCTGCGCTTGCCGAGGCCCAGGTCCACGATGCTCGCGACGAACCGTCCGGCGATCTCAAAGTCACCGCACCGACCGCCATGGGTGCGATATGGCTCGCGCCGCGCCTGGCGGATTTCCACCGGGACTATCCCAATATCAAGATCCGCCTGATGCTGGATGATCATGAGCTTGATCTGGCCGGACTCGAGGCTGAAGTGGGAATCCGCCCCTGGGCATCAACACAAAATGACCTGGTTCAGCGCAAGCTGCTGAGCGTGCACCAGCATCTTTATGCCAGCCATGACTATGTGGAACGTCGCGGCGCCCCCGACAGTGCAGAGGAGCTCGATCAGCATCCCATTATCCACTATGGACCGCCGGCCATGGCACCCATTCCCGGCCTGGACTGGGCGGCGAAAGTCGGACGCCCAGAGGGTGCCGACCCTCGCCCGGCAGTGATTGAGGTCAATACAATCTACGGCGTGGCCAAAGCCGTCCAGGCTGGAATGGGTATTGCCGCTCTGCCCGATTATGTTGCACGCGAGAACCCC
Organism: Maricaulis sp.; assembly: GCA_042095695.1. Lineage (GTDB taxonomy): Bacteria > Pseudomonadota > Alphaproteobacteria > Caulobacterales > Maricaulaceae > Maricaulis. Next base: position 5,491 of record JBELMP010000070.1, read on the forward strand.
AATCTCCGTCGCATCCTGCCCGATCTGACCGGGCCGGAATTCGACATCTATTTCGTCTATCCGATCGAATTGCGCGGGTCCCGCCGCATCGCAGCATTCCGAGACTTTCTGGTCGAACAGGCGCGGGTCTGGAAAGCCTGATCAGCCTGGCGTGCGCTTATCGATCAGCGCATTGAGGCGGTCTATGACCACAGCCGACGCCGCTTCCATTGCCTCGAATGCCGACTGCGCCCCCGGGCGATCACCCGCCTCGCATCGCTCGGCCGCCAGCTGAGCATTGCGATGAACTTCGGCATGGGGCGCTTCAAGGGCGATGAAATCCACATCTGACCGCAATCCCTCTTCACCGACCGCATCATACCATTTCCCCAGCCGGCAAGCATGATGATCAGGCAGGCTCGCACGATCCACGGCGACGCGCCCGACCAGCATTTCAGACAGTTTCTTCTTCCACAGGAAATGGTCGGATTTTGCCCGGTAGAGCACGTAATCGCGGATGGTGCGCGCTTCCAGCGCGGTGAACGCATCTTCCACCAGCCCCTCTGACACCGCGACGGGATCGATCACGCTTTCGGCCCGCTGGCTGGCGATGGAGGTCCCTTCGGCCACACCGGCAACGCCACTCGAGAGCTCTGTTGTGGCGTGCGATTGTTCGCTCATCAGCCGGGCGATTTCCGCGACCAGACCGGCACTGGAGCCAACACCGCTGACACTCGCTTCCACACTCTGATGTGCCTGCTCACTCGAGGCCAGCCCGCCGGAAACGGCGCTCTGGGAATCATGGACCGCGCCGACAATCCCTTCCACCTCGCCCTGCAAGGCCTCAATCCGCGCACGGATATCCGTGGTGGCTTTCTCAGTCTGTCCGGAAAGCGCTTTCACCTCTCCGGCAACCACAGCAAAACCCCGCCCGGCCTCACCGGCTCTCGCTGCCTCAATGGTTGCGTTCAGGGCAAGTAGATTTGTCTGACCGGCAATCATCTCGATGGAATCGACAATCTGGGTGATTTCCCCCGACGCCGCTTCCAGCCGCTCAAGACGGGCCATGATCGTCTGATAGGCAGTTTCAATATCGCGCATTTTCTGGGTCGTTTGATCGACTTCCTCGAGACCGCGATGACTGACATGGACACAGTCCTCGAGTTCACCGGCCGCCTGACCCGCAAAGGTGGATATCTGCTGGATCGAGGCGTTTAACTCCTCAATCGCTGCAGACATGGCCTGGCCGCGCGTATCGACATCGCGGATGTCGCCGGTTACCCGCGCAGCGGCCGACATGGCTTCACTGGCCTGCATTGAAAATTCCACCGCCCTTGCCAGCTCGGCCTGGTCGCGCCGCTCCAGCAAGCCGATGACGCGGACCAGAGAGGCCGCCAGCTTATCCGGCAGATCCGGCAAGCCCGGAGTGCCGCCCTCAACCAATCGATCCAGCGCCGCAGCCAGAGAATCCACCCATTCCGGCTGGACTTCGACAATAGCCGCCTCCGTCACATCAACGGCTTGAGTCTTGATCAGTTTCAGCATTGCGGCCCCCATCCTCAATCACTGGCCAGTGATCGCCGGGCCGGGTTAATGAAAGGTAATATCTCGGCGGGGTCTGAAGGACGCATGCGCCGGTTCGTGCAGGAGCCCTATACCCAAGCCATTCATTTATGCATGGCATGTTTGCGCTATCATCTATTCCGCAGTGCAGCATTTTGCGCCATATTGCTTTTCACAGACGGCGACGAGCCGTTCGTACCCTTGAGTTTACGCATTCCAATCTCCTCCCCTTTGTTTGGAATGCTGTTCTGACGCCGGATCCAACCTCCCCTGGGTCCGGCGTTTCTTTTTGCAAAAAATAGAACCGGAAAAACCCCAAATAAAACCCCGGCCGAAGCCGGGGCTCGCAGTCTGGATGGATGTGACTCTAGCCAAGAGTTGCGCGAAGCATCCAGGCGGTTTTCTCATGCGCCGTGAGACGCGGGGTCAGTATATCTGCGGAGGCCTCATCGCCATGCTCACCGGCCAGTGCCAGGGCCGAGCGTATCGTCGCGACAACCGCTTCATGACCCCGCAGGAGATCTGCCACCATCTCATCGGCGGAGACGGCCTCTGCGGCCGCAGTGATGCTCGCCGCCTCGCTCATGGCCGCATAGGAATTCGGCGCGAGAACGCCCAGGGCGCGAATACGTTCTGCGATCTCGTCGGTTGCGGTCCACAGCTCATTATATTGCAGTTCGAAAAGCGCATGCAGGTCGTGGAAGCGCGGCCCCGTGACGTTCCAGTGATAGGCGTGCGTCTTGAAATAGAGTGCGTAGGTATCAGCGAGAACCGCAGTGACCGCCTCGGCCATGGCGTGACGCTGATCGTCGGTAAGTCCAAGATTCAAAGTCATGTCGTCCTCCAATTCATCAATAGGACCTCAAGGTCCGTTCATGAGAAGGGTATGGACGACAGTCGAGCATAGATCAAATCGATAATTATTTGATTAGCGATAAATTGAAGCGATATTAGCCCAGGCTGGCGCAGAAACGCTGAATTCGCTTGCCTGCCTCGATCAGGCTTTCATCATCGGTGGCGTAGGAGATCCGGAAGCCGGGCTCGAGCCCGAAGGCAATGCCCGGCACCACCGCCACAGCCTCCGCATCCAGGAGCGCCGCGCAGAAATCCGTATCATTGCGGATCTCGCTGCCATCAGGCGTGGTCTTGCCCATCGCTCCGGCACAATCGGCAAAGACGTAAAACGCCCCTTCCGGTGTCGGTGCAACCAGCCCTTCAGCACCCGCGACGGCGTCCAGCACCAGATTTCGACGGCGCAGAAATGCTTCATTGCGCGCTTTCAGGAAGCTGTGATCGCCATTCAGTGCCGCGACAGACGCCCATTGGCTGATGGAACACGGGTTGGATGTGGTCTGGCCAATCACCTTGCGCATGCCGGTGATCAGCGCCTCCGGCCCTGCTGCATAGCCGATCCGCCAGCCCGTCATGGAATAGGCCTTGGAGACACCATTCATGGTCAGGGTGCGGTCCTTAAGGCGTGGTTCGACTTGCGCGATGGTTGCGAATTCATAGCCCTCATAGACAATGTGTTCGTACATATCGTCCGTCATCACCCAGATATCGGGATGGCGCACAAGCACATCGGCCAGGGCCTGCAGATCTTCGCGTGTATAGCCCATGCCGGTCGGGTTGGAGGGCGAGTTGAGGATCAGCCAGCGGGTATTCGGCGTGATGGCCGCTGCGAGCTGATCGGCGGACAACTTGTAACCATTCTCGATCCGCGTCTCAATACAGACCGGCGTCGCTCCCAGAAGCCGCACGACTTCCGGATAGGTCACCCAGTAAGGCGCAGGGATGATGACTTCATCACCGGGATTCAGGCTTGCAGCGAAGGCGTTGAAGATAACCGGCTTGCCGCCCGGCGCGACATGGATCTGCGCCGCCGTGTATTCCAGCTCATTATCCCGGCGGAATTTCTTGATAATGGCATCCTTAAGCTCGGGAATACCGTCCACTGTCGTGTATTTGGTCTCACCGCGCTCTATCGCCTCAATCCCAGCCTGTTTGATATGCTCCGGCGTATCAAAATCCGGCTCACCGGCACCCAGCCCGATGACATCGACGCCCTTGGCGCGCAAATCGCGGGCTTTTTGCGTGACGGCCATGGTGGCAGACGGTTTGACGCGCGAGAGCGCTGCAGACGGCGAAAAAGTCATGATCAATGTCCTGAATCGGATAGGGAGTCGGTAGGGTAGCGAGCAATTTTCAACCCGCCAATCGGTTTTGCGGCAGGATTCGGCCCCAGTAAATCCGCTCTGCCTCCTGAACGGGGCAAATTCTTCTCGAACTTTCATCAATTTGCGCCGCGCCGCTTAGCGTGCAGGCAAGATGGGGCTGGTTTGATAGGGCCAGGCGGCACATGAATATGCCCCGGGAGAGATAGAATGGCCCCAGAGCAGACATCGCATTTCGCCCAGGTCCTGGTCTTCGCCTCGCAAAAAGGCGGGTCCGGCAAGACCACCGTTTCTGCCCATATCGCCGTCGAGGCCGAACTACGCGGCGCCGGACCGGTGGCTATTATCGATACGGACCCGCAGGGTTCGATGGCCAAGTGGTGGAATGCACGCGCTGCGGACACGCCGGCTTTCGCCCATGTCTCAGTGCCCGACCTTGCCCGCGACATTCGCGCCCTCGAGGAGGCGGGCTATCGGTTGATCGTGATCGATACGCCGCCGGCCGTCACCTCGACCATTTCCGAGGTCATCGCCCATGCGGATATGGTGGTCCTTCCGACACGGCCCAGCCCGCACGATCTGCGCGCGGTCGGCCCGACGGTGGATATTGTCCAGGTCCAGAACAAGCCGCTGATCTTTGTCGTAAACTCCGCAACCGCGCGCGCCCGGATCACCGGCGAGACCGCCATTGCCCTGTCCCAGCACGGCTGCGTAGCGCCGGCCACATTACATCACCGCGTCGATTTCGCGGCCTCGATGATTGACGGGCGCACGGTGGGCGAGGCGAACCCGTCCGGACGCTCCGCCCTGGAAGTTTCCCAGCTCTGGGCTTATCTGGACGAACGCCTGAAGCGCCAGCGCGGACATGCAGACGCCATGCTGGACGGGCCGGTCCATACATTTGAAGCCGATATTCTCAGCCCGGTCCCGCAGGCACTGTCCAATCTGGAGCGCGCGGGCAAGGCGGCGGCCAGTGCGGCTATCGACCATGCCGAGACAATGGAATCACCGGACCGCCCGCGTCGCTTTGGTGAAACCAGTGAGACCTGGGATGGCGTCGAACGTCGCAAGGAAGACAAGGGCCCGCCGCCAGGCAAGGCGGAACGGCGCGTCGCCGCACGTCAGCCCTTTGGTCGCCGCTTCAGCGCGTAAGGACAGATTGGATGACATCAAAGTTTGCCAGCCTCCATTCCGGCCTGCTTGCCCGCAAGGGCGAGGCACTGCCTGCCGGTCCGACCCGACTGGCCGCGGCCTATTACGCACCGGAAGACCGGCCCCCCGGCGAGGGCGAAACACGGCCCGATATTGCACCGGTGGAACCGCCTCCACCACCGCCTGCTGTAACCCCGGCTGCTGT
>JBELMP010000070.1:10663-12513 GCA_042095695.1 Maricaulis sp.
CACGCGGGCTTGGAAAATCTGTGACGGGTAAGGTCGCCGGCAAGACCACGGGCCGGCAAATCCGCCGCAAGACGACACTCCGCCTGAGCGCGGATCAACATCGACGATTGCGGATTGCCGCGGCACAGCTCGATTGCTCCCAGCAAGCCCTGATGGTCGATGCGCTTGAAGCCTATCTCGAACAGATCGCTGCGGGATGCTTCCCCGATTGCGGTTGCCTGCGCCCGGCAATAGAGGGAGACGGCTAGCGCCCAATTCCCGCTTGTTCCAGCCGGCCTCCCACGCACAATAGCGTTCAGGTACAACAAGCAAATGAGTGCAATGATGAAGACCCTTCTCTCCGGACTTGCCGCGGCGGCCCTCCTCTCCACCTCCGCGTTCGCTGACCCGGCGATCTGGCGTGCCAGCGATGCTGATAGCGAGATCTATCTCTTCGGATCCATACATATCCTGCAACCGACCACGCAATGGCGTAGCGACCTGCTCGAACAGATCCTCGCGGAGGCGGACGAGTATTATTATGAATTGCCGATGACGGTGGAAGCACAGGCGGCAAGCCAGGCTCTCATCCCGCAATACGGGTTGATGCCTCAAGGCAGCAGCATGCTCGACCTGCTGACGCCCGAGCAGATCGAACAGCTCGAACGCATTGGCTCACAATATGGGCTGACTGCGCCCGCACTGGCCCCCTTCCAGCCCTGGCTGGCGGCGGTCACGCTTTCGGTCCTGTCAATGCAGGCGCAGGGCTATGCCGCGGACGCGGGCGTTGACGCCACCCTGGCCCGTGAGACCGAGGATGATCGCGAGCGCGCGCTGGAATCCTTTGAGCAGCAATTCGGCTTTTTCGCCAACCTCCCCATGGAAACCCAGGCAGAATTCCTGACCGTCACGCTCGACCAGATTGAAAACGAGGCCGACTTGCTCGGCGGAATGGTCACGGCTTGGGCTGCGGGCGACACCGCGGCACTGGAAGCCCTCTTCCATGATTCCATGCGCGGCACGGACGCAGCGCTCTATGATGTCCTCATCACCCAGCGCAATATCGCCTGGACGGATGAAATCCAGGCCCTGATGAGCGGCGATGGAAAAACCGTGATGATTGTTGGCGCCGGCCATCTGGTCGGCCCAGACGGCGTTCCGACCATGCTCGAAGCGCGGGGCATCACCGTGGAGCGCGTTCAGTAAGCTTACTGGCGCGCTCCGCCGGCGCGGCCCGCCAGTCGGGCCGCGACAATCTCTTCCATTTCAACCAGACGCATGACGCTGTCGGCGGCCATGAGCAGCCGATGGCGTTCCTCTGCGGTAAAGGGAGCATTCATGGAAAGCTGGTCGACGATGGAGTAGAGCGGCACGCCATCAATTTCATCCCAGTTCAAACGCATGTTTTCCATGGTGAACCAGGTCTGGAGCAGGCGAAGAAACCGTTCCCGCTCGACATCGGGCTCGCGCGGCGGTTCGAGGTCCTGACGGAATTCCCGGTAATCGGCCCGTGCGACCCGATAGGGCGTCGGCGTTTCCAGCTCACGCTTCATGTAAAACCGGCTGACACCGTGCAGCATGATCAAGTAACGACCATCATCGGTTTCCTCGAAATGATCGACCCGCCCGGCACATCCCACCTCTGCGATACGCGGGCGATCAGCACTGCCGCCGGACCGCGTCTGGATAATCCCGATATGGCCATGCCCGCGCCTCACATCATCCACCATGTTGAGATATCGCGGCTCAAACACATTGAGTGGCAGGGTCTCTCCGGGCAGGAGGATCACTCCGCCCAGCGGGAAGAGCGGCAGCTCTCCGGGAAGGATGCGTGTTTCGGTCATACGAGAAATGTAGAGCGACAGGGCATG
>JBELMP010000071.1:0-12271 GCA_042095695.1 Maricaulis sp.
TCTATCTCGATCCGGCCGAGCCGCGTGATCGGGCCGGGATAGGTGATATAGCCCGACTTGTATTGCAGCTGCCCGTCGATCCAATAGCGCTCACCGGTCCAGCTCGCGATCAGGCTGGCAATGTGATGCGAGCTCCGGCCATCGAAATAGGGAGTATTGAAGACTCCGAAATCAGCTGCGAGACCGGCTGATCCTTCCGGTGCTGCAACATCAATTGTTGCGGTGTTGGCGTAGGTATAGCGCAGGGTCCAGTCGAGACGCTCGCCCAGCGCACCGGAGACGTCGATTTCCGCACCAACCGTTTCCGCATCGCCGATATTGGCGGATCCGAGATGCACCAGGCTGGTATCAGTAGGATAGGCGGCACCGAGGAAACCATGGCGCAGAATATCCTCATCCCGGCGGACATAGAGGGCGGCATTGGTTTGCAGGTTGGTCCAGGGTAGGGCGCCCTGCCAGCCCAACTCGATCTGCTGGGTGACTTCCGGCGTGGTGATCGGACTGCCTCCGGAACTCGTTACAGAACGGGGCCCGCCTTCCTCAATCTCGCCACCCAGCCGGAACAGGCTTGGCGCATTGAAACCCCGGCCATAGGTGAAGCGGAACTGGCCAAGCGATCCGGCAGCCCAGGTCAGGCCGAGATTGGCACTCAGCACGCTGTAATCGCCGTAATCGGCATTGGTGAAGGGCAGGAAGGCTGCCTCGTCCGCGGTGCGGTAGGTGTCGATCTGGTCCAGACGCAATGAGGTCGCCAGATTCCACCGAGGATTGATCGCCCAATCGACCAGGCCGGCCAGATAAAGCGTTTCATAGCCGACATCGCCAGTTCCATCCAGCGCGCTGCCGCCAAACTGGATAACGCTGTCTTCCTGATATCCGGCCGACAGACGCAAGCCGATGGAGGCCGTCGGCTTTGACACATTGCTCAGCGCATAGGCCGTGCTGGTCGCGTCAACAATCTCGCCGGTGACGGCTTCGCGCACAAAGCGCAGGCGTGTTTCGGTCTGTTCATTCTGATGCGCCTGGAAACGCCAAGCGCCCCAGTCACTATCAACGGAAAAGATGAATTTGAGTGACTGATCATCGGTGACAGAGGATGAGGTTGAACCAAAGGCGGTGGTCACCCTGGCATCCGCTTCCATCTGCGTGAATTCCAGCCCGGCCTGGATGCGATCCGTGACCTGCATCAGGCTGTCGACTGAAAAGCGCTGATATTCCGGCGCGGGACGGATCGCGCGCTCTTCGATGCTGAGATCGGGATTGTCGAACCGGTCAAACCCGCCCTCGCCATATGAGACGCGGATGCCGGCGCGGCCATCGAACAGCTGGTAGGTCGCATGACCGGTATATTCACGATGATCTTCGAAACCGGCCCGGACGCTGAGATTGTCGCTATCATCATAAAGCGGATTATAGGTGATGATATTGATCACCCCGGTGACCGCATTGGCGCCGTACAGTGCCGTTGACGGTCCGCGGACAATCTCGATCTGGCGGATTTCCTCCATGCTAACGGGGATCGACGCCCAGATGGTCAAACCCTCATAGTTCCGGAAGGTATCGCGGCCATTGACGAGCACACGCAGGCGACCGCTATCGACATTCATGCCACGCATGGAAATCGCTGCGGAGGTCTGTCCGGAACGCTGGACATCAAGGCCGACATGGCGACGCAGGACTTCGATGACGTCGCGCGCACCGGACCGGCGGATTTCCTCGGCGGTGACGATTGTCATGTTCACGGGCACGTCGGAGGCGCGCTGCGGCGTACCGGTACCGCCCGTCGTTACAGGCTCGCCGAACAGCATCTCATATTCGGCATAGTTCAATTCCTGACCGAATGCCGTAGAGGAGACGGCCAGCAGAGCGGCTGAGGTTAGAAGTGTAGAGCGGATCATTGTCTTTTCCCTGGCAGAGTTGGCAATCAGACTTCTTCGACCATGAGGACGAAGGCGGGGTCGAAACCGATGCCGGCGCCATCGAGATTGGCGCGATTGACAACGATCCGGACGGAAGGGGTGGAGGCGACGCCAAGCATGCAGCTGCCTGCACTGGCGCAGTCGGTAAGCGTTGAGACGGTAAGAACACCCTGGGCGGCGGCGGCATCGCGCAGACCGGCATCATCGAGTGCCGAACCGACCAGGATAACCGCATGCGCGCCGGCCAGGCCTGACGTGTCGCCAGAAGTGACCAGTCGACCATTGAGCGTGACGCGCCCGGTGCTGAGGCCGCCATCAAGCATGGCGTTGATGGCCTGGGCTTCAGCGGCACCATCTTCATTATAGGCGATTGCAATGAGGCGGTCAGAACCCGACGCGCCTTGCAGAAAGCTCATGACGCGACCGATGACTTCTACGTCGCGCTCGGTCGTCTGCGCATGAGCAGGGGCAATGATCGATGAGCCGAGGGCTGCAGCGATCAGGAGTTTACGGATCATGTCTATTCCCTGACGTGTTGAAACTTCGAAAGTACGTAAGCGAAGTAAAAGGCTGTCAGAGGTAAATGATGCCCTAATGCAATGGATGGAGGTGGCGCGAGTTCGGGCGAATTCGACTGCAGGTGCCGGAATGGATGGTTCAGCGTGTTTTGCTGTAAGCTTATGTAATTAAACGGGTTAAATGCAGGCGGCTCAGCCAGGTGCGTTGTCGGCGAAAATCAAAAGCTACGTAAGCGAATAAAAAATTCACTATAGGATCGCCGGATCTCGGGCAATAAAAAAGGCGGACCCGAAGGCCCGCCTTTTCATAGTTTGAGGTGTGAATGGGAAATCAGCTGGCGCTGTTTTCCTCTTCTTCAGCCGCCTCTGCGGGCTCGGCTGATTCACCGGTCTCGCCAGCTTCCGCTGCGAACTCGGCGTCTTCACGCTCGGCGCCAGCTTCAAAGAGCTCGGCGGCCTGCGCTTCAGCGATGGCACGCTCTTCATCGGCGGCGGAGGCGATGACATCCTCTCCGGCAGCCTGGCGGTCAGCTTCGTCTTCGGAACGGGCGACATTCAGCGTCACCGTCACGGAAACATCGGCATGCAGGCGAATGCGGATTTCGTGCAGCCCCAGTGTTTTGATCGGAGCATTGATCGCGACCTGGCCGCGCGCGATGGAGACACCATTCTCGCCGATGATTTCGACGATATCGCGCGAGGAGACCGAACCATAAAGCTGGCCGCTTTCGCCAGCCTGGCGGATCAGGACGAAGGTTTCGCCGTCAATCTTATCGCCATTGGTTGCAGCCGCGGCAGCACGCTCGGCATTGCGCTTTTCGAGCGCTTCGCGTTCGGCTTCAAAGCGAGCGAGATTGGCCTCGGTTGCGCGCAGGGCTTTTTCCTGCGGCAGAAGGTAATTGCGGGCAAAACCCGGACGCACGGTGACGACATCACCCATGGCTCCCAGATTTTCAACGCGTTCAAGAAGAACCAGTTTCATTGCCACTACTCCTTAGTCTGCAGCGTAGGGCAGCAGGGCCAGCTGGCGAGCGCGCTTGATCGCACGAGCCAGTTCGCGCTGCTTTTTGGCAGACACGGCCGTGATGCGGGACGGAACAATCTTGCCGCGCTCGGACATGTAGCGAAGCAGGAGTTTGGGATCTTTATAATCGATCTTCGGCGCATTCTCGCCGGAGAACGGGCAGACCTTGCGGCGACGCATGAACGGGCGGCGGGCCGGGATATTGGAGATATTTCCAGTCGACATGTCTCTAAACTCCCTTACGGACGCGGTTCACGGCGCGGACGGCGATCGTCTTTTTTCGACAGGATCGCAGATTGCGCTTCATTATGTTCTTCGACGCGCACCGTCATGTGACGGATAATGTCTTCGGACAGACGCTGCAGACGGTCCAGCTCATCAATGACCGCCGGCTCGGCGTCGATGTCGATGAGGCCGTAATGACCCTTGCGCGACTTGTTGATGCGGTAGGCGAGATTGCGCAGACCCCAGTATTCGGTCTTGCCGGCCTTGCCGCCCTTTTCCTCGATGAGGGTCTTGGTCTCTTCAAGGAGAGTTTCCATCTGCGCCGGGGAAATATCCGGGCGCGCAATGAAGATATGCTCGTAAAGTGCCATTTCGGCTCCCTTCAGTTCTGAACGCGGCGCAGACCAAGCCGAAGGGTCGGGCAGGTCCGCGGTGGCTCCCTGATCCAGCGTCTGCACCGCGCAGATCGCCTGGCGGACAAGGGACCGCATTCAATCGAAGCGCGGCCTTTATCGGAAAAGCGTGCACAGTTCAAGCCGCAAGGGCGCTTGCGCATCAGGGGCAACAGGCGCTATCGAGCGTCAGCTTTTCATCCAGGGGAGAGAATAAAGTGAAACTCGCCTTTGTTTTCCCAGGTCAGGGCTCGCAAGCCGTCGGCATGGGTCAGGAACTTGCGCAGGACTTTGCCAGCGCCAAATCCGTGCTCGCGGAAGTCGATGACGCCCTTGGCCAGAACCTGTCGGCCTTGATGGCAGAGGGGCCGATCGAAGAGCTTACGCTCACTGAAAATGCGCAGCCTGCCCTGATGGCAGCGAGCCTGGCAGTCATGCGGGTGCTTGAAGCGGAATTTGACGTAAACGTCAGCACTGCCAGCTTTGTCGCCGGTCATAGTCTTGGCGAGTATTCGGCCCTGGCTGCAGCGGGCTCACTCTCCATCGCCGATGCGGCGAAACTGTTAAAGCTGCGCGGCCAGGCCATGCAGAAAGCGGTTCCGGTCGGCGAAGGCACAATGGCGGCCCTGCTCGGCGCAGACGAAGCATTGGCGGCTCAGGCGGTCGCTGCGGGCAGCGAAGCGGGCGTGTGTGCCATTGCCAATGACAATGCCCCGGGGCAGATCGTGATTTCCGGCGCGACAGCGGCGATCGAGGCGGCGATTGCCAAGGCCGGCGAGCTGGGCCTGAAAAAGGCGATGAAACTGCCGGTTTCCGCGCCGTTCCATTGCCCCATGATGCAGCCGGCGGCTGACGCAATGGCGGAGGCCCTGGCAGGGGCGACGATCAAGGCACCGGCCGTGCCGGTGGTTGCCAATGTCACTGCGCGTCCAACCGATGATCCTGAAATTATTCGCCGTCAGCTGGTTGAGCAGGTTACCGGCCGGGTCCGCTGGCGCGAGAGCGTATTGTGGATGGTCGAGGAGGGCGCCATTGATACACTCGCCGAGGCCGGTTCTGGCAAGGTGCTTTCGACCATGCTCAAACGGACCACAAAGGCAGCAAAGGGGGTTCCTCTTAATGTCGCTGCTGATCTGGAAGCTTTTGCAGCTGCTTTGAAGGAAAACGCGTAAGGCATGACGACGGGCGGTGATCAAGAGGATAACGACACGCTCGTCAGGGATCTCGTTTCGGCCAAGCGAGGCGAGAATTTTGGCAAACTCTGGCGTGCGCGCTTGCTCGACGCGTCAGCACTGATTGTCGGCGGCGTCATCAATTTTGTTGATGCATCCGGCTGGCTTGGATTAATCGTCACGGTCGCGCTTTTTATCGGAGCGCGGTCACAATGGAAGTTTCCGACATTGATCGGATGGATTGTAATCCTTGGCATTGCCCAGGGGCTCGCCCGTGCGTTGGGAACTTGGACTTATTAAAGAAGAACCAGTCGGAGCTTTTTCATGTTTGATCTTACCGGCAAGAATGCCCTGGTGACCGGCGCGACCGGCGGTATTGGCAAATCCATCGCGACGCAATTGCATGCGCGCGGCGCGACTGTGGCGCTGTCCGGCACGCGGGAAAACGTCCTGCAAGAGCTTGCCGGTGAGCTGGGCGAGCGTGTCCACGTCCTGCCTTGTAATCTCTCCGATGCTGATGCGGTCGACGCCCTGCCCAAACAGGCTGCCGAAGCCATGGGCTCACTTGACGTGCGGGTGGCCAATGCGGGCATTACCAAGGACCAGCTTCTGATGCGGATGAAGGATGAGGACTGGGACCAGGTTCTGCGCATCAATCTGGATAGTTATTTCCGTCTGTCCCGTGCGGCTCTGCGCGGCATGATGAAGGCGCGCTGGGGTCGGATTATCGGCATAACCTCTGTGGTTGGCGTCACCGGCAATCCCGGCCAGGCGAATTATTGCGCGTCCAAGGCCGGCATGATCGGGTTTTCCAAATCTCTGGCCCAGGAAGTTGCCGCGCGCGGTGTGACCGTGAATTGCGTGGCGCCGGGCTTTATCGCCTCGCCGATGACCGATGTTCTCAATGATGAGCAGCGCGCGGCGATTCTGTCCAAAATCCCGGCAGCCGATCTCGGCTCCGGCGATGATATCGCATCCGCTGTTGTCTATCTGGCGAGTGCCGAGGCGGGTTATGTCACCGGCCAAACGCTCCACGTCAACGGCGGTATGGCGATGATTTAAAACTGAAACTTGCGGTCACCGACAGGGTGCGCTGTTCTGGTCACCTGCCGGGAAGTGTGCTAGGTGCCCGCGCATCTGCGGGGCAGGGGCTGAAACTCCTCTTCCCGTCCATTCCTTCATCGCTATAGTCGTGCGATGATTCATAACTGAGGGTCTGAAATGTCTGACGTTCTCGAGCGCGTAAAGAAAATCGTTGTTGAGCATCTCGATGTGGATGCTGAAAAGGTAACTGACAATGCCAGCTTCATCGATGATCTCGGTGCTGACTCCCTGGATAATGTCGAGCTGGTGATGGCGTTCGAAGAAGAATTCGACATCGAAATCCCGGACGACGCTGCTGAGCACATCCAGACGGTCGGTGATGCCGTGAAATTCATCGGTGAGAAAGTCGGCTAAACCGGCTTGCTCCGATGCGTCGCGTCGTTGTCACGGGGATTGGGCTGGTCACGCCTCTGGGCGTGGGGCAGGAGGCCGTCTGGCGACGGTTGATTGCTGGCGAGTCCGGACTGGGTCCTATCGAACATTTCGAGACCGATGATCTGGCGTGCCGGATCGCAGGACTGGTTCCCCGGGTCGACGGCCGCGGCGGTGGCACTCCCGACATGGAGGGTGTCTTTGATCCCGAGGCGGCTCTGCCTGCCCGGGAGCGCAATCGGATCGATGATTTCATCCTTTATGGTATTGCCGCTGCGGATCAGGCCCTGGCCGATAGCGGCTGGCAGGCCGAGAATGAGGATGACAGCGCGCGCGCAGGGGTTCTGATCGGCTCCGGCATTGGTGGCCTGCAGACCACGTATGACGCCTCGATCCAGCTTTACGAGAAAGGCCCGCGTCGCCTCTCTCCCTTCATTATTCCGGGCATGCTGATCAATCTGGTTTCCGGTCAGGTCTCGATCAAGCACGGGCTCAAAGGCCCTAATCATGCCGTTGTCACGGCCTGCTCGACCGGTGCGCATGCGATCGGTGATGCCGCGCGTCTTGTTGCGCGCGGCGATGCTGACATGATGGTCGCCGGCGGCGCGGAAGCAGCGGTCTGCCGACTGGGTATCGCCTGTTTTGTCGCCACCCGGGCACTGTCGACCGGATTTAATGACCAGCCCGAAGCCGGGTCTCGACCCTATGACAAGGACCGCGATGGCTTTGTCATGGGTGAGGGTGCCGGCATACTGGTGCTCGAAGAGTATGAAAAAGCCAAGGCGCGCGGCGCGAAGATCTATGCCGAGGTCAAGGGCTATGGCCTGTCCGGTGATGCCTATCACATCACAGCGCCGGCCGAGGATGGCGATGGCGGTTATCGCTCGATGCGTGCGGCCCTCACTGATGCCGGGCTGACGCCGTCGGATATCGGTTATGTCAATGCCCATGGCACATCAACGCCGCTTGGCGATGAGATCGAGCTGCGTGCGGTTGAGCGCCTGTTCGACGCGGCCGCGTCTGATCTGGTGATGTCTTCGACCAAATCGGCAATCGGTCATCTTCTGGGGGCTGCCGGCGCGGTCGAGGCGATATTCTCGATCCTGGCGATGAAGCATGGCATGTGTCCGCCAACGCTCAACCTTGATAATCCGTCGGTGGAAACACCGATCAATCTTGCGGCCAATACACCGGTGGAAAAGCCGGTGGACGCGGTCCTGTCCAACTCCTTCGGATTCGGCGGAACCAATGCCTCTGTGGTATTTCTCGCCGCCGACTGACCCGAGCGAGGCCGTGTATGAGTGATGCCAATTCCCCTCCGCCTGATGCTGCCCCGACGCGGGTAAGGTCCAGCTCGGGCTGGCTCAAATCCCTGCTGATCTGGGGCAGTGTGACCCTGCTTGTCCTGGCTCTGGCCGCTGCCGGCGCCGCCTATGGCGGTTATCGCTGGGTAATGGCAGAGTTTGATCGTCCCGGGCCTCTGACTGAGGATGCGGTGACCACGCTGCCGCGCGGGGCGGGACTGATCCGCATAGGCGAACAGCTCGAGGCCGAAGGCATTATCAGCGATGCTCGGATTTTCCGCTTCGTTGTCACGCTTGATGAGGGGGACCGGTCCCTGCGTGCCGGCGAGTATCAAATTCCGGCCGAAGCCTCGATGGCGCAAATCTACGAATTGCTTCGCTCCGGCCTGACTGTGCAGCACTCCGTCACGCTCGCCGAGGGCCTGACCAGCGCCATGATGGTGCGTGCTCTGGAGGGTGAGGCGATACTGACCGGCGAAATTGCGGACATACCGCCGGAAGGCTCGCTCCTGCCGGAGACCTTCTTTGTGACGCGCGGGACAGCCCGTCAGGAATTGATTGAACGCATGCAGGCTGATCAGCAGGCGCTGCTGGATGAGCTCTGGCCCAACCGGGCGGAAAACTTGCCGTTCGAGACCCGCGAGGAGGCAATCATCCTCGCCTCTATCGTCGAAAAAGAGACTGGCCTTGGCGGTGAACGCGGTGAGGTCGCCGGCGTTTTTGTCAATCGTCTGCGCCGGGGCATGCGGCTGGAGAGCGACCCGACCATAATTTACGGCATTTCCCAGGGCGAACCTCTTGGCCGGGGTCTGCGCCGGTCGGAGATCGATAATGCCAATAATGCCTGGAACACCTATCAGATACCACGCCTGCCGCCGACGCCGATTGCCAATCCGGGCGCCGAGGCCATTGCCGCCGTCCTCAACCCGACGGAGACGACAGCGCTCTTCTTCGTCGCTGATGGGAGCGGCGGTCACGCATTCGCCGATACCTATGCCGAGCATTTGCGCAATGTCGCGCGCTGGCGCCAGATCGAACGGCAACGCCGCCAGGGAGGCGGATAATGGCCAGCCTGTCCGGCATGACCGGTTATGCGCGCGCCGAGGCCCAGAGCGGGCGTTATCGCTGGGTCTGGGAGGTGCGCAGCGTCAATGGCAAGGGGCTTGAGGCGCGCTTGCGCCTGCCGCCGGGCTTTGACCGGCTTGATATCAAGTGCCGCGATCGGGCGAAGTCGGCCTTCACCCGCGGCAATCTCCAGCTAAGCCTCAATTTGCGACGCGAGGACGGTGCGGCATCGCTCGGTGTTGATATTGACCGTCTAAACGCCGTGCTTGATGCGGCGGCCCCGATCACTGCGCGCGATGATGTGGCCCCGGCCAGGCTTGACGGGCTGTTGAGCCTTGATGGCATGCTGATCACGGCCGAGGAGGCGAGCGCTGACGATTTCGCAGCCCTGGATGCAGCCATTATCGCCAGCCTGGACGACGCTCTTGCGGCACTGAAAACGGCGCGGCAGGAGGAGGGGGCGGCCCTACTACCTGTGCTCTCGGGTCATGTGGATGAAATAGAGCAGCTCACGCGTTTGGCAGCGGATAGCGCGGCGTCGCGATCGGACCAGATTCAGCAGCGGATCAAGGCCAAGTTTGACGAGCTTTTGCCCGAGGGCCTGGCGGAAGACAAGCTCGCCCAGGAAGCGGCGGGTCTGGCGATCAAGCTGGACGTCCGCGAGGAAATCGATCGTCTCCACGCCCATATTGATTCAGCCCGAGAATTACTCGCCGGCGGATCGCCTGTGGGTCGCAAGCTCGACTTTCTGTCACAAGAGTTTAATCGAGAAGCGAACACGCTATGCTCCAAGGCTTCAGATTCGGCTCTCACCAAGACCGGGCTGGCCTTGAAGAATACGATCGATCAATTCCGGGAGCAGATACAGAATGTCGAATGACGGTTACTCAACCCCGATTTTCCGGGGACGTCGCCGCGGCGTTCTGATTGCCCTGTCCAGCCCATCCGGTGCCGGCAAAACCACGCTGTCCAAGCGTCTGCTGAGCCAGAACCCGGATGTGGTCCTGTCCATTTCCGCGACGACGCGCGCGCCGCGCCCTGGCGAGATCAACGGTCAGGATTATGAATTCCTCTCCGTCGACGAGTTCAAGACCCGTATCGACCAGGGCTATTTCTTTGAATGGGCTGAAGTTTTCGGTCGTTATTACGGCACACCGAAAACACCGGTTCTCGACGCGATCGATGATGGGCGTGATGTGATCTTCGATATCGACTGGCAGGGGGCGCAGGCGATTGCCGAGCAAGCGCCAGAAGACACGGTGCGTATCTTCATCCTGCCGCCATCGCTGAAACTGCTTGAGGACAGGCTTCGCAAGCGGGGTCAGGACACAGACGATATCATTGATGACCGCATGTCCCGGTCGAAAGACGAGATATCTCATTGGGATGAATATGATTATGTCATCGTCAATGATGATTTCGCGCGGGCGCTGGAGAAGCTGAACCAGATCCTGCACGCCGAGCGGTTGAAGCGGAATCGCCACCCCTGGCTTGACGGATTCGTCGACGGCCTTATGAGCGAGTAGGGCGTTCGCGGCGCCAGATTTTGGCCAGCACCTGAAACCCGTCAATGCTAATCGTCTCCGCGCGTGCCGCCGGGTCCAATTCCGCCTCAGCGAGCCATGTATCAGTCACCAGCCCGGCTTGTGATGCCGCCCGCGCGAGACTTTTGCGCAAGGTTTTCCGGCGCTGACCGAAAGCGGAGGCGGTGACAATGCCCAGGGCCTCCAAATCGTCAAACCGCTCAGCCTGCGGAAGCGGATCAAGCACGACCACCGCCGATTCCACCTTTGGAGGCGGGGTGAACGCCCGGGCCGGGATTTTCAGAGCCAGCTTGGCGCGGCAAACCGACTGGGACAGAATCGCCAAGCGGCCGTAGGCCTTGTCGCCGACGCTGGCAACAATTCGGTCCGCCACTTCGCGCTGAAACATGAGCACGGCGCGCCGCCACCAGATCGGATCGGCTTCCAGCCATTTGATCAAAAGCAGTGTCCCGACATTATAGGGCAGGTTGGACAGGATGATCCTGTCTTCACCGGTGATGATCGAGGCTTCCTGTGTTTCCAGAGCGTCGGCCTGCACAATATCGAGCTGGCCGGGATAGGCGGCGGCAATCTCATCCAGGGCCGTCAGGAATCGTGGGTCCTTTTCCACGACTGTCAGTTTTCGAACGCCATGGCTGAGAATGCCACGGGTCAGGCCGCCGGGGCCGGGACCCACTTCCATCGCATGTCCATCGCTCATGTCGCCGGCAAGACTGGCGATCTTTCGGGTCAGGTTGAGGTCTAGCAGGAAGTGCTGGCCAAAGGCCTTCTTGGCGCCAAGATCATGGGCTGCGATGACATCGCGCAGGGGCGGCAGCGTCTCCTCACCCATGTCGATGTCCGGCAATCATCTGGGCAGTCTGGAGCGCCGCAATCAGGCTGTCCGCGCGCGCTAGGCCTTTGCCTGCAATATCAAAAGCGGTGCCGTGATCCGGTGAGGTGCGCACAATCGGCAATCCCAGCGTGATATTGACCCCGCCATGGAAATCGAGCGTCTTGACCGGGATCAGGCCCTGATCGTGATAATGGCAGATCGCCGCATCATAATGTGCGCGTGCTTCTGCGTGGAACATCGTATCGGGCGGCAGCGGATCGGTAATGTCGAGACCCTCCTGACGGAGCGCCTCGGCGACCGGTATCAGCGTGTCGAGCTCCTCGCGGCCGAGGGCGCCGTTCTCCCCGGCATGCGGGTTCAATCCGGCCAGCGCCAGGCGTGGCCTCTCAATTCCGAAGTCCGAGGAAAGAGTTTGCGCGGTCAATCGTGCTATTCGTGCGACATGATCAGGATTGAGGTTGAACACGGCCTTGAGCAAGGGTTCGTGGATACTCGTAAGCACGACGCGCAGGCCACCACCGGCCAGCATCATCGCTGGCCCTCGCAGGCCCGACCATTCGGCCTCGCGTGTCAGCTCTGCCAGAAATTCAGTATGGCCGGGAAAATCAAACCCCGCCTCATACATCACGGATTTCGCGATTGGCGCGGTGACCAGGGCGCTGGCGGATCCCTCCAGGCACAGCTTTACGCCCGTCTCTATCGCCTGTTTGACGGCATGCGCACTTGCAGGGTCGGCGTGACCTGGCTTGAAGGCCTGGCTGAGTTCGACGCCGGGGTCCAATAAGGGAAGAGCGGTT
>JBELMP010000072.1:0-3879 GCA_042095695.1 Maricaulis sp.
ACGCAGAGCGTTGCCCGGGCTCAAGGCAATGCCCTGCAGATCGACCGGCCTGCCCGTGGCCACCGCTCCCAGTCCCTTGCCAATCACCTCAGCACCGATACCCGCTGCTGTCGCGCTTAGCCGCACGAACCGGTTTAGCCGACCGCGCGGCACAGCAACACCGTTTGAAGGTCGGTTTCGTTCGGACATAAGTCGATCCTTACCTATCGCCTTGCGTTGAGGCAAGGCCGAACTGCGAGTCGGCAAGCGCGCTCAGTCCGCCCGCTGCAAACGCAAAGCTGCGGGCGTGTTTGCTCGTAAAGCAGCACCGGCTTATCGGCTTTGGTCTGGGATCGGTTCGAACGGTCAAATCGACGTAGTTTTTGACTGTCCGCCCACGTTACGCTGCGCTGCAGCACAAGTATTTTGCCGGGCTAGTCTTTGATCTGATGGGGAAATTCCATTGCGCATCGCAGCAAGTCCGAATCCCCCATTGACGCACCTTTCAAATAATTAATGTATGCCCCCGAAGTGCAGATTGGGATGCCCCAAGCATGTGCTTTTTCAGTTGCGTTCAAATTCCCAAATCTGAAACCCAGTTACAGATGAAGGGCGTTCTGCAAAAGGCTGAATTTGATCAAGCAAGCGCGGCAGATGCCGCGTTCGGAGAAAGGAGAGAAAGATCATGCTGGATCCTTCCGATTATGTAGGTGTGTCTTTCTGGATTATTTCGGCTGCGATGCTGGCCGCGACCTACTTCTTCTACGTCGAGCGCGATCGCGCGGTCGGCAAATGGAAAACGTCGCTAACCGTCGCCGCCATGGTGACCGGTATCGCTGCCCTACACTACTTCTATATGCGCGGGGTATGGGCTGATACTGGCGATAGCCCGACCGTCTTTCGGTATGTCGACTGGTTGCTCACAGTCCCGCTCCAGATCGTCGAATTCTATCTGATCCTCGCTGCCATCGCGCTGGTCAGGACGGCACTGTTCTGGAAACTGCTGATCGCGTCCATCGTCATGTTGGTGGGCGGTTACCTGGGCGAAGTCGGCGCTCTGAATGTCTGGGTTGGCTTCATCGCTGGCATGGCTGGCTGGCTATACATCATCTACGAAATCTTCGCGGGTGAAGCGAGCAAGATCAATGCGGCCAACGGCACCGCGGCGAGCAAAAAGGCATTCTCCGCCTTGCGCTTGATCGTGACGGTTGGCTGGGCGATCTATCCGCTAGGTTATATTCTGGGGTACACCGGAGCCGGCGATGCCGGCACGCTAAACCTAGTCTACAACCTCGCCGACTTTGTTAACAAGATCGCTTTCGGCGTGGTCATCTGGGCCGCAGCCACGAGCGACGAGCACAAGGTCTAATGGAAACAGACGCTGGGACGCCGGGCGGAGTATCCGCCCGGCGCACTCTTCGTCTTCGCACCAGGTCTTTCAGAATCCAGCACGGTCCCCACGACATGGTCTCGCAGACACAAACGCTCCTAGCAGATGTCGAACGCCGCATACTCGCCTTGTGCGATTGCCCGGACGGCATTCTGCAAAGTGCGGTCGAGCATCATCTTCACTCTGGTGGCAGTCGTATACGCGCCCGTCTGGCACTCGATGCAAGCCAAGCACTCGACCTTCCAATACGCGATGCTGTCGCTATCGCGACAGCCTGTGAACTTCTTCACAATGCGTCCCTCATTCACGATGACCTTCAGGATCGGGATACCGAACGACGCGGTCAAGCCGCTCTCTGGGCAAGGTTTGGACCTGACGTCGCGATCTGTGCGGGCGATCTCTTGTTGTCAGCGGCGTACGCGGCGCTCGCAACGCTCGGTGAAACCGCTGCGCCCATCATCGCCCACATGCATACCCGGGTCGCGATTACCATCCACGGACAATCCGAGGACCTCGATTGCGCCAAGCTGGACACCCTTTCACTTGCTGAATACGAAGCAATCGCGGCTGGCAAATCCGGCCCCCTGCTAAGCCTCCCTATCGAGCTCGCCCTACGTCTTGCCGGCGCGCCCGACCAGGTCAGCACCGCTCTGCGCGCGATCAACAATTTCGCCCTCGGTTACCAAATGCTCGACGACATCGCCGATGCCGACGCAGATGCCGTCGCCGGTGAAGTCAACGCTGTAACGATTATGTCCGTCGCCGGCGCGGCCGACCCCGAGCGCGCCGTGCGCGATCGCGCGTTGACTCATCTCGATCGCGCAGCCGAGATTGCCCAATCCCTGCCCGCGACCATCCCCGATATTGTCTCCGGCTACATTGATGGGCTGTTGCACCGCGCTGGCGTGCGCGAGGAGCTACCCGCATGAGCCGCGCTGTTATCATCGGTGGCGGATTTGGCGGGATCGCTGCAGCGCTCAGAGCGCGCGCTAAGGGTTACGATGTGACCTTGATCGACCGCTGCCCGCGCCTGGGCGGTCGGGCCCAGGTCTTCGAACGCGGCGGCTACCGGCATGACGCCGGACCGACCGTTCTCACCGCGCCGTTCTTGTTCGAAGAACTCTTCGCGCTTTTCGGAAAGAACCTGCCCGACTATGCCGACCTGCGCCTTCTGACGCCGTGGTATCGCTTCCGCTACATGGACGGGACCACCTTCGACTATGGCGGCACTGCCGAGGATACCAAGCGGGAAATAGCGCGCTTCAGCCCTGAAGATGCGGATGGTTACGACCGTCTTCTGGAGGCCTCGCACTCGATATTCAAGGTCGGCTTTGAACAGCTTTCAGACCGCCCGTTCCACAAGTTTGGCTCAATGATGGGCCAAGTGCCCAATCTCCTACAGCTCGGTGCCTACAGATCGGTTTGGGATCTCGTCTCCAGACACATCAAGCACGACAAGATCCGACAGGCGTTCTCGATCCAACCGCTTCTGGTCGGCGGCAATCCCTTTGACACGACCAGCATCTATGCCCTCATCCATTTTCTGGAGCGGGCGCATGGCGTGCATTTTGCCATGGGCGGAACCGGCGCACTGGTGGATGCGTTCGAGCGCCTGATGCGCGAACAGGGCATTCAGATCCGGCTCAACACAACGGTCAGCGCAATCGACGTTGAAGGAGATCGCGTGACCGGCGTCCGGACCGAAGACGGACAGCACGTTCCCGCCGATGCCGTTATCTCCAACGCCGATCCTGTGCACCTATACTCAAAGATGCTGCCTGCGAGCTCGGTGAAAACCTCGGCGAGGCTCAAGGCCCGCCATCACAGGCAGTCCATGGGGCTTTTCGTTCTGTTCTTTGGGACAGATCAGCAGTACCCGGACGTCGCCCACCACACAATCTGGCTAGGGCCACGCTACAAGTCCTTGCTGGCAGACATCTTCCACAAAAAGACGCTGGCTGAAGATTTTTCGATATATCTTCATCGCCCAACAGCGACCGATCAGAGCTTCGCGCCGCCGGGTCATGACAGCTTCTATGCGCTGGTGCCGGTCCCGAACCTGCATGCCGATATCGATTGGAAGATTGAGGGGCCGCGTTTGCAAAAGCGCGTTGTCGAAGCGTTGAATCAATCAATCCTGCCCGGGTTGAAAACATCTATCCGCGAAGACTTCTACATGACGCCGCACGACTTCGAGCAGGACTATCTCTCACCGGCCGGCGCGGGCTTCTCGATCGCGCCCGTTTTCTCCCAATCGGCCTGGTTTCGCTTCCACAACAAGGCGGAGGGTCCTGAAGGCCTCTACCTTGTCGGCGCGGGTGCCCATCCGGGCGCGGGACTGCCTGGCGTCATTTCTTCGGCCAAAGTACTGGAACATATCCTGCCGGCTGCTGCGGACCGCCCGACTGAACGCTCACCCATCGCGGCCGAATGACGCCGGACCTCGCTATCACGGCCCCAGCGGCAATTCCGGCCCGCGAGGTGCTTAGAAAACACGGCCGCTCTTTTCA
>JBELMP010000072.1:3979-11894 GCA_042095695.1 Maricaulis sp.
CAGGATCTCGACGCGGTCGCGCTGACCTCGCAAGCCGAACTCATCCGCTATGCGTATCGCGTGGCCGGCACGGTCGGTTTGATGATGTGCGCGGTGCTCGACACACGCGATAAGCAGGCATTGCCGCATGCGATCGATCTTGGCATCGCAATGCAGCTCACGAACATCGCGCGCGACATTGGAGAAGATGCACGCATGGGCCGCCGCTATATTCCAGGCGCATGGGTCGATGACGCGGCACCTGCCGATATCGGCGCGCCGTCGCCCGATCTGCAATCCAAGCTGAAGGCAGCGACGGCCCGCCTCCTCGCCTTGGCGGATCGGTATTATGCGAGCGGCGAAGCAGGCCTGCATCGCCTGCCGGCGCGAGCCCGGCTGGCCATCCTCGTCGCGAGCCGCGTATACGGCGCGATCGGGCGTGATATCTCCAAGCATGATTATCGCAGCTGGGACCGGCGCGCCCAGGTCAGTGGCCCGAGCAAAATCGGGCTTGCCCTCGGGGCCAGCCATAGGTTTTTCGCCACCGACACGATGAAGACCGTCGCTACCGCGCATGATCCAGTGCTTCACGGACCGCTGCGAACGCTTCTGCGCAGTAGTGAGGCTCAGGTGAGCAGACATGCCTAGGCCGGACACGGATATCGCGATCCTCGGCGGCGGTTGTGCAGGCCTGTCGCTGGCGCGTCGCCTCGCAACGTCGAAGACGGCAAAGCGCGTTGTCATTCTCGAGCCGCGCGAGACTTACACCGACGATCGGAGCTGGTGTTTCTGGGCTGCCCGGAACCATGCCAATGCGCATCTGGTGGGTCAATCCTGGCCGCGCTGGCGCTTTTCGACCCGTTCCGGCAGCACGGCGACCCATGATATGCCCGGGCTTCGCTATCAGTATGTGCGCGGACAAGACTTCTATGATGACGCGCGTGCGCAGATAGACCGGTGTGATGCGATACGGCTGGAGACCGGCAAACATGCCGATCGCGTCGTGCATTCCGCCGACGTTTATCGCATTGAGACCGATCAGGGCGCACTGACCGCAAGCGCCGTGATCGACACGCGCCCGCTGCCGAGAGATCAGCCCGCCCTGCTCTATCAGTGCTTTCTTGGCGCGGAGGTCACCCATTCACCGCTCAGTGCGGCCGACGTAGAGGTCGCCGGCCTGATGGAGGCCATGAGTACTGACAAGAACGGATTCCGCTTCGTCTATATCTTGCCCCTGGCGCCGGACCGGTCGCTGATTGAGATCACGCGCTTCTGCGACCGGCGTGTCGCACCGAATTCGCTACGGGAACAGCTTTCCGCCGAGATCATGCGGCTCCACGGTGCGGACACGCAAATCGTCCGCACCGAGGCTGGCGTGTTGCCGATGGGTCTAATGAGACAAGCGCCGCGAACCGGTGGCCCGCTACATGTTTTTGCCGGCCTTCCCGGCGGCGCGCTTCGGCCTGCATCGGGATACGCATTCCAACGCATCCAGGCTTGGGCGGATGCCTGCGCGGCATCCATTACATCAGGACGTGGTGTCATCGGCCACCGGCCTGAACCTGCCCTGCGCGCGCTTATGGACCGTATCTTCCTCCACGCACTTCGCGCCCACCCGGAACGTAGTCCGGATTTCTTCATGGCGATGGCCGAAAGATTGCGGCCCGACGCGTTCGTCCGCTTCATGAGCGACGCCGCGACTGTCGGCGACAAAATGAATGTCGTGACGGCGCTTCCGCCAGCGCCCTTCCTGAAAGCCGCCTGGACTGCCCTGCGCGCTCAAGAGATTGCCGCATGAGGCGCCTCATCCGAGACCTCCCGCCCGAGACGCTCTTATTTACGGGAGCCGCGGTTATCGCAGGATCGCTCGTGGCCGCCGCCGTCGAGCTTCCGATCTTGCCGCTATTGATCGTTTTGTTAATTGGCGTTTCGCTTCTTGGACTGCCGCACGGTGCGCTGGATCCCTTGATCGCCCATCGCGCCAATCTGTGGACAGGTCCGCTTGGCTTTCTCGCTTTCAATGCCGCGTACATCGCGATTGCGGCACTGGTTGTCGCGATGTGGCTGCTTATTCCCGCGATCGCACTCGCAGGCTTTTTGCTGGTGTCCGCCTGGCACTTCGCCGGAGACTGGTTTTGTCGAGGCGCCGCGATCGCGCGCTTGGCGGTCGGGCTGGCTCTTCTTTGCCTTCCGACTGTTCTACACGGTCCTGTCGTCGCTGAAATATACGCGGTGCTCGCTGGGCCGGCCGGCGCTCAACTCGTCGCAGCACAACAGCTCGTTGCCGGACCCGCAGTGATAGCAAGCGCAGCGCTTTTCTTGAGCGCTCGCCCAAACGATCGGCGGCCTGGCGTTGAGTTAGTGGCCGTCTTCCTGGTCGCTCTCTTCCTACCGCCGCTGGTCTTCTTCCTTGTCTATTTTTGCGGTCTGCACAGTCCGCGGCACCTCCTCGCCCATGCGCGAACGCTATCCAGCTCGGTTCGCCCGAACCGTCTGGCGCTCTATGTCCTCGGGTACACCGCCGGAGCGCTGGCGATACTCGGTGGCGGTTTCCTTGCCCTCAACGCAGCCGATATCACCCTCAACGAGTCTCTGCTTCGGCTCGTCTTCATTGGGCTAGCAGCCCTGACCGTCCCGCACATGCTGGTCCTGGAATACGTAGAAAGACGCGCCCATGAATGAGATCGTCGATCGCAAGGACCGTCACGTCGACGCTGTCCTGTCCGGCACGGTCAACGCCTATCGCGTCACGACCGGCTTCGAACGTTTCCGGTTTGAACATTGCGCCCTGCCGGAGCTGAACCTGGATGCCATCGACTTATCAAGCCGCTTTCTGGGATTCGAGCTGAAGGCTCCCCTCCTCATCAGCTCGATGACCGGCGGACCGGCGCGCGCCCAAGAGATCAACGCCATTCTTGCAGAAGCGGCCGAAACTCTTGGCATCGCGCTGGCCGTCGGATCACAACGCGTCGCGCTCGAAACCGGTGACAGCCACGGCTTGGACCGGCGCTTGCGCCAGCGCGCGCCCTCCACCCCGATATTTGCGAATATCGGCGCCGCCCAGCTCAACAAAGGCTACGGTATCGATGAACTTCAGCGCGCCATCGAAATGATCGATGCAAACGCGTTGATCTTGCACCTCAACCCGCTGCAGGAAGCCTTGCAGAAGAACGGCGATCGCAACTGGGCAGGCCTGTGTGCGAAGATCGAAGAGGCCTGCGAGGCTCTCGAAGTCTCCGTAATCGTCAAAGAGGTGGGCTTCGGTATCTCCGCAAAGATTGCCCGGAAGTTGGCTGATCTAGGCGTCGCTGCGATCGATGTCGCCGGGGCTGGCGGAACCAGCTGGAGCGCGGTCGAGGGCGCGCTTAGCGATGATCCCACGACTCGGCGTCTGGCCGACATTTATCGAGACTGGGGCATCCCGACAGCACAGGCGATCGCCGCGGCGCACCTTGCCTGCCCAGACACGCCCATGATCGGATCGGGTGGCGTTCGCAGTGGCTTGGATGTCGCCAAAGCAATCCGGCTGGGCGCCGACCTCGTCGGCCAGGCGGGTGCTGTGCTTCGCAGTTCGACGCAGGGCGTCGAAGACGTGATTTCGCACTTCGAGACGGTAATCGACGGATTGAGGCTGGCGTGTTTCGCTACGGGTTCGGCCGATCTGGACGCGCTGAAGCAGGCACCGATAGAAGCCATCTGATCAACGCATCGCGTTGAGTGCTGCCGCGTCCACTTTGGTGCGAACACCAAGATCCCCCGATCCGCGCAGGACAGGGGTTTTTCTCAGGCAGACCTCAACGGCTAGGACCTCCTGATACTTGGCGCTCGCGCCAACAATCCGGGTGATAAGCCGTTCTTGCGTTTCGTAATGCCCGTCCTGAGCCAAGGCATCGATCTCGGCGATCAGCGGATCGTAGTCAAAGACGTAGTCCATACCGTCTTGCTCGATCAGCACCAGCCGAGAGTCGATGACTAGAAACAGATCAAGAATATGCGCCGACGGCACGACATCGCCGGGTCCATACGTCCCGATGTCGGTTTTGATCTCCAGATTGGTCAGCTCGACCGTGCTCAGCGATGACATGTCGTTTCTCCAGTTCGCGCTTGGAGCAGCACCTAGGGCGACGGGATGGTTTCGGATAGCCAAAGCGCTGAATAATTGGCAGGCCCGATCTGTCAGAGCGGCTACGCGATGCTAAGTTATGATCTGAAGAGGAAGGCGCATGCTGCTCAAAGTCGATAAGATTGAAAAATCATATGGAGACGGCACATCGCGGCAACGTATTCTTCAGGGCGTGGGCCTGAGCCTCGCGAAGGGTGAAAGCCTCGCGATCACCGGGGAATCCGGCTCAGGGAAAAGCACGCTCCTGCATCTAATCGGCCTTCTGGATACGCCGGACGCCGGCGAGATCGCGCTGAACGGCGAAACGATTACAGCCCTTGATGAGACCGGACGCGCCGCGCGGCGACGCGATGCGATCGGCCTCGTCTTCCAGCAATTCAACTTGGTTCCTTCCTTAACCGTCGCCGGAAATCTCGCGCTTCAGGCCCGCCTGGCCGGCAAATACGACGCGGCCTGGGTCGACATGCTCGCAGCGCGGCTTGGACTTACGGATTTCCTGTCGCGCTACCCTGAACAACTCTCGGGAGGCCAGCAGCAACGCGTCGCGGTCGGCCGTGCGCTCGCAGCCAAGCCAGCACTGCTGTTGGCAGACGAACCGACGGGCAATCTGGATGAGGCAACCAGCGCCGACGTGCTCGAACTCATGCTCGAGCTGTGCGCCGACGCTGGCACGGCGCTCGTGATGGCGACGCATTCGGTGAGTGCCGCGGACCGCCTCTTGAGGCGGGCGCATCTCACCGGAGGGCAGCTCTCGTGACGGGAACGGCGCTCATCGCGCTGCTTTCGCACTGGCGCCGCAAGCCCGGCCAGCTCGCGACGCTCATCATAGGCCTCGGCCTCGCGACGGCGCTTTGGACAAGTGTTCAGGCCATCAATGCCGAAGCGCGCGCCAGCTATGATGAGGCCAGCGCGACGCTCGGCGGCGGAAGCATGATCGTGCTCGCATCGCCGACCGGCGGCATCTCAACATCGACCTGGGCCCGCCTGCGCCGGGACGGTTGGGCGGCATCCCCCGTCATCGAGGGAGAGTTTGAGGCTGCCGGCGTGCGATTTCTGCTTCGCGGAGTGGAGCCTTTAAGTGCGCCCGGCGGCGATACGGCCGCCGTGCCGAACGATCAGGCGATCGGGTTGGAATTTCTCACGTCGCCAGGCCTTCTGCTCGTCGCGCCGGAGACCGCTGCACTGTTAAACTCGTCGGCGAACAACTTGCCGCCCGTTCGCGCCAGCGCCGCAGTCCCGCGCGGCGAAATCATCACGGATATCGCCGTTGCTGCACGCTTGCTGGACCGCGGTGATCAGGTAGACCGCATCCTCGTCGACACACGCGCGCGAACGGGAGAAACACCGCTCAACACGCTCGTGCCAGAGCTGGAGCGCAGCACCAGCTCTGGCGGCGGTGAAGTCGCGCAGCTCACCGGCAGTTTTCACCTAAACCTGACCGCATTTGGCTTTCTCTCCTTTGCCGTGGGGCTTTTCATCGTCTACGCTGCGATCGGGCTCGCCTTTGAGCAGCGTCGGGCCACACTGAGAACCCTGCGCGCGCTGGGCACGCCGGTCTCGGCTATCGTTGCTACATTGGTCATTGAGGCGATTGTTCTCGCGCTCCTTGCCGGCGCGACCGGCGTGATCCTGGGCTATTTTGTTGCAAGTGCGCTCTTGCCCGGCGTCGCCGCAACACTGCGCGGGCTTTACGGAGCAGGCGTGTCCGGCGAGCTCGCAATCCGACCTGAATGGTGGCTTTCGGGCTTTGCGATCGCCGTACTCGGTTCGCTTGCTGCAACAGCGCTATCTATCCGGCGCGCAGCGCGCCTCCCCTTGCTCGCATCCGCACAGCCCCGCGCTTGGGCGTTGGCGTCGGCGCGCCGTCTTGTTCATCAGGCAGTAGCCGCGCTTGGACTGCTCGCCGCAGCGGCGAGCATTCCACAAGTTTTCTCGGGCATTCTCGCGGGGTTTGCGCTGCTCGCCTGCCTTCTCGTTGGCGCCGCACTGCTCCTGCCGACAGCGCTCGCCCTCGCTCTGCGCCTCAGCCAACGCTTCGCGCGCGGACCGATCGCGGAGTGGTTCTTGGCCGACACCCGCCAACAACTACCCGGCCTGTCTCTGGCCTTGATGGCATTGATGCTGGCCTTGGCCACGAATATCGGCGTGGGGACCATGGTATCCAGCTTCCGGTTGACCTTCGAAGGCTGGCTAGATCAACGCCTGGCCGCCGAGCTCTATGTGACGACCCGTGACGACGCCCAATCACAGCGCGTCTTCGAATGGCTCGAGCCTCGCACCGACGCCATCCTGCCGATCTGGAGTGCTGATACCGAGATCGCTGGCCGGCGCGGCGAAGTCTTCGGCGTCGTCGACCATTCGACCTACCGCGATCACTGGCCCTTGCTGGTGGCTATGGATGCGGCTTGGGACGCTGTCGAGGCGGGTAACGGGGTACTCGTCAACGAACAGGCCTGGCGCAGCCTCGGTCTACAGCTGGGCGACCCGGTCCAGCTTGGGTCGGGCACGCCGATGATCCTCGTCGGCGTCTACTCCGACTATGGTAATCCGAACGCTCAAGCGATCATCGGCCTCGATACCCTGACCGCGCGCTATGGCGATCGCGTCACGCGCCTTCGATACGGGCTTCGCGTACCGCCCGAGGACGCGCCGGCCCTGGCACAAGCGATCCGTTCCGAGTTCGATCTGCCCACCAATGGCGTCGTCGATCAAGCTCAAGTCAAAGCGTTTTCATTGTCCGTCTTCGAGCGCACCTTCGCGGTGACGGCTGCGCTCAACGTGCTGACGCTTTCTGTTGCCGCCTTCGCCATGTTCGCCAGCCTCGCAACTCTGGCCTCGATGCGCCTGCCTCAGCTCGCGCCGGTGTGGGCACTCGGCCTGAGCCGGGCAAGCCTCGCCCGTTTGGAACTTGTTCGCGCCGGCATTCTTGCGCTGATGACCTGGCTGATCGCATTGCCAACCGGCCTGCTGCTGGCGTGGATCCTACTGTCGGTCGTCAATGTCGAAGCGTTTGGCTGGCGCCTGCCAATGCACCTTTTCCCGCTCGACTGGCTTATCCTCGCTGCGCTGGCCGTCCTTGCGGCCTTTATCGCCGCGCTGCTGCCCGCCCGCGGCCTGCTCAAACGCCCGCCGCGGGAATTCCTTCAGATCTTCGCGCAGGAACGCTGAGCCATGAGTCGCCTCGCCGCCATTCTCATCGCACTTCTAGCGCTTCAAACCGCTCCGGCCGCCGGCCAGGGCTTTGCGGGCTTAGGCACCGAAGTCGAAGGATTTGCGGCACCGCAGCCAAATCCACACTTTCGCTTCCCGCAGGATCACGGCGCCCATCCCGCTTACCGTATCGAATGGTGGTATCTCACCGCGGTGCTCGAAGACGCAGACGGCACGCAATACGGCGCACAATGGACCCTGTTCCGTTCGGCTCTCGAGCCGCATGACGCTCAAGGCTGGGAAACGCCGCAGCTTTGGATGGGCCACGCGGCCATCACCACCCCTAGCGCACACCATTATGCTGAACGCCTGGCGCGCGGCGGGCTTGGGGTGGCGGGCGTCGAGGCGAACCCCTTCCAGGCCTTCATTGATGAATGGTCGATGCGCAGCGCGCCGGAACGGTTGGAGGCCAACGCCGACGCCCTGGCCGCGCTCGATTTGAACGCGCGCGGTGAGGATTTCGCCTACGCACTCGCTCTGGATGCAAATGGACCGCTGGTCTTCCACGGCGATAACGGCTTCTCGGTGAAGTCGGCGGATGGCCAGGCCAGCTATTACTACTCCCAGCCCTTCTATCAGGTGACCGGAACGCTGGACTTGCCG
>JBELMP010000073.1:0-11722 GCA_042095695.1 Maricaulis sp.
CACGCGGACGGATCAGGCCCGGCCCGTTATCCCGGAGGGCATGGGGAGCCGGAGGAGTTGAGGGGAATAGTGAGCCTAAAGCTCAATCCCCAACTCCGCCCAAACCTCATCAACCCGCGTCTTCGTCGCCTCGTCCATGTCGAGCTTTTCGCCCCATTCGCGCTGGGTCTCATTGCCGATCTTATTGGTCGCATCCAGCCCGATTTTCGAGCCAAGGCCTGAGACCGGGGAGGCGAAGTCGAGATAATCGATCGGCGTGTTTTCGACCGTGACGATATCGCGGACGGGGTCCATGCGCGTGGACATGGCCCACATCACATCCTTCCAGTCGCGCGCATTGACGTCCTCATCCACGACAATGATCCATTTTGTGTACATGAATTGTCGCAGGAAGGACCAGGCGCCCATCATCACCCGCTTGGCATGGCCGGCATAGGCCTTCTTCATGGAGATGACGGCGATGCGGTAGGAACAGCCCTCCGGCGGCAGCCAGAAATCGAGGATCTCCGGGAATTGCTGCTGCAGCAGCGGGATGAAGACCTCGTTGAGCGCCTCACCGAGAATGGCCGGTTCGTCCGGCGGGCGACCGGTATAGGTGGTCAGATAGATCGGATCCTTGCGCATGGTGATGGCGGAAATCTTGAAAACCGGGAAGTGTTCGACGGAGTTGTAATAGCCGGTGTGGTCACCATAGGGGCCTTCCGGGCCATACTCGTCGAGCATGACATGACCCTCCAGCACGATCTCGGCTTCCGCCGGGACTTTCAGTGGCACAGTCTTGCAGTCGACCAGCTCGGCTTTCTTGCCGCGCAGAATGCCCGCAAACTGATATTCCGAAAGCGTGTCGGGAATGGGCGTGACGGCCGCAAGTATCGTCCCCGGATCGGCGCCCAGAACCGCTGCGGCGGGCAGGGGCTCCGGGCGTTCATTCTTCCAGCGCTGGTAATGCTGGGCGCCACCGCGATGCTTGAGCCAGCGCATCAGCGTCCGGTCCTTGCCGAGCTTCTGCATGCGGTAAATGCCCAGATTATAGTCGTCCTGCTTGTCATCTTTAACATTGGGGCCCTGGGTGACGATGAGCGGCCAGGTGATGAGCGGTGCGGGCTCGCCGGGCCAGCAGGTCTGTATCGGCAGACGATCCAGATCAATCTCGTCGCCGGTCAGCACCACATCCTGGCAGGGGGCCCGGGAGACTGTCTTCGGCCGCATCGACATGACGGTCTTGGCAAGGGGCAGGAGCTCGACAGCCTCTTTCACGCCGCGCGGCGGTTCCGGCTGGCGCAGGAAGGCAAGCAATTCGCCGACCTCGCGCAATTCCTCACCGGTTGTACGGCTCTCCCCGCCGAGTGTGACCGCTTGAGCGACCCGTTTTACCGTGCCGAAGAGATTGACCAGGCAGGGCATCTCGCTCTTCTCGCCCTTTTCGTTGAAAACATTCTCGAACAAGAGGGCCGGACCGCCGGCATGCAGGGTGCGCTTGTGGATCTCGGTCATCTCCTTGTCGGTGGAGACGGGCTGGCTGATGCGAACAAGATCGCCTTCGGCTTCAAGCAAATCGATGAATTCGCGCAGGGATTTATAGGCCATGGGGGCTCCGCAGGATGTTGCGCTGG
Organism: Maricaulis sp.; assembly: GCA_042095695.1. GTDB lineage: Bacteria > Pseudomonadota > Alphaproteobacteria > Caulobacterales > Maricaulaceae > Maricaulis. Next base: position 1,614 of record JBELMP010000073.1, read on the forward strand.
AAGTTAGGCCGATCGCGCCATGCCGCCAAGCCCGGCGCGGCAACACGTCTCAGCGGCGCGCCACTGTCGATCCTCTGCACAAAATCTTCCCTCAATCTGCGGCATAAGGTGACCTGTCTTGCTCGTATGTGAGGCGGAAGAAATAATAAATACAGATGCTTATGAGGCGTTGCGTCTGAATTGCGATATTCATCCGGATTTAAGTCAAATTCGCTGCGCCTTTGAGGCAAATTCGACGGGTATTTTTGAAGCATTGTTCAAAACCGCCGCTTAGATCACGCCTTCATTGATCAGGCACACGGAGTGGATAGAGGCATGCTTCATCGAATGACAGTGATCGCGAAGGCCGGACTTTCCCTGGGCGCGGGGGCGCTCAATGGCGAGCTGGGTCGGGTTCTGGCCTGTCTGATGAAGTCCTGCACGGATCGGCAGATTACGGGGGCGCTGGTCCTGGACTCAGGGCATTACATGGCGGCGCTGGAGGGGGAGACGGATGAGATTCGAGCAATCCTCACAGTCTTCGAGGGCTACGCGGCGCACTCGAACTTCCACATGCTGGAATATGTGCCGGCAGTGCGGCGGGAATTTCGCACCTGGAGCGTGGGCGCCTTGCGTGCCGCACCCGGCCCCTCCCGCCTGGTCAGAAAGTTTCAAACGATTGTCCCGACCGCCGGTGAGGTGCGCACCCAGGTGCGCACCGCCATCGCCCGCGGTGTTCTGGCGGAGAGCCCGCCGCTGGTCGTCGAGGCTGCCTAGCGCCGGCTCTAGCGGGTCTCCTGACGCATTGCCGCGATGATCGCCCGGGTCAGATCGAATGTGCCGGCACCGACATTATTGGTGGCGCCGAAACGGACGATGACCAGCTCATGTTCGGGCACGATAATGGCCAGTTGGGACTGGAAACCATTCATGAAATACATGCTTTCCGGCATGTTGGCGCCGTCTGCCGGCATCCAGAAGCCCAGCCCGTAAGGGTCCTGGGAGCCTGGCGTGACCTCGGTGACAATCTCGGTCCAGTCCGCGCCGAAGATCCGTTCCTCGCCCGCCATGCCCCCGTCCAGGTAGAGCTGGGCGAGACGCGCCCAGTCCTGGGCAGTGGCATACATGTAGGAAGAGCCAAGCATCAGCCCGGCCTCATCCGGCTCGATGATGGCGGAGTAGATATCAAGGGGTTCGAAGATCTGTGCCCGTAAGCCTGCGACCTGCTCAGGCAGGGATGCACCCAGGAGGGGCTGGAGCGCACTCATCGCCAGATTGGTCTGTCCGCTCATATATTCCCAGTCCTCGCCGGGCTCTGCATAGTGCGGACGCGAGGCAGCGAACGCCGCCATATCACCCCGGGTGAACAGCATTTGCGAGTTCGCATCAGTGCCGTCATTGTGCTCGGTAATCACCAGGCCCGCCGTCATGCGAAGCAGATGATCAAGCGTGATGTCCGGGCGGTCATTGGCAAGGAGGGCGGGAACGCGGCCTTCATCATGCAGACCGATCAGCCCGTCCTCGATTAATGCGCCCGCCAGGGTGGCTGTTGTGGATTTGCTCATCGACCAGCCCAGGAAGGGCGTCTCGCGGCTGGCACCGTGAGCATAGCGTTCGCCTATCAGGCGGCCCCGATGCAGGATGGCGATGCCAAGCGTGTTGCGAATATCCGCTTCCGGATCGTCAAAAGCATTATTGATCGCCTCGCTGACCGCCTCGGAATTGAAGAATGTGGCTCGATGATCGGCATCCACCATCATCGGCTGGAAGTCGCGCGCCGGCGGCAGGGCGAGGTCGCGATCGAAATCCGCATGCCCATGGACCAGCGTACAGCCGAGACCCTCGCGATAGACTGCCCTTTGCCCCCAGAACAAGCCGCCTATCGCCGCGCTCACTTGCTGCCGATCCGTGTCAATATCCAGCGTGATCAGGCTGGCGGCGCCGCCAATCAGCGGATCGACATAAACGGCGCGTGCATAATCGGCATCGAGCCGCGAGACAAAGACCATGGAGCACATCTGCTTGGCGGTGATCCCGGTTCCCGAGGGGATAAATATCCGGTTCAGCCCGGATAGCTGAAATCCGGTGATCGCCAGTATCAGTGCGACGGCGATGCCGCCGAGCCAAAAGCGTTTCATGGGTGTGTCTCCTCGGACAGGGCAGGGGGCGGCGCTATTGACGGCGCGGCCAGGGCGACGGCGCGGTAGCCGCGCTCAGACAGGGTTTCCAGCAATCCGGGCAGGGCCTGGGCCGTGCGTTCCTGGATGTCGTGGAAAATGACGATGCCGGATCCGCGGGCCTCGATATTGCGCAAGGCGCGGTGATAAAGCGTTTGCGGGCTGATGCGTCGCCAGTCATCCGTACCGATATCACAGGACAGGGTTATGCGATCGCGGGCGTTTAACCAGTCAATCAGATGATCGGTATCATTCAAGCCGGGAAAGCGCATCATTGGCAGGAGCGCGTTCGACGGCGATCCGGTCTGGGTCAGCACCTCAAGGATAGCCGTTTCGCCGCGCTCGATCTCGCGATAGGCTGCCGCACGGCTAACCTGGTGCAGAAGGGCATGACTCCAGGTGTGATTTGCGAGCGTGTGCCCGCGGCGCACGATTTCGGCCACCAGATCGGGATGGCGCTCGGCATAGATTCCGATAAGGAAGAAAGTCGCCTTGATGCAATAGGTGTCGAGCGTGTCGAGAATGCGCGGCGTGGTCTCGGGATTAGGGCCGTCATCAAAGGTGAAGACAATTTCACCCGGTTCCAGCTCGAGCGTCTGCTCATACTGCAGCGTCCCCAGAGCGCCGCCGCCACGGGCATCGATGGTGATTGTCCGGCTTGTGCCCATGGGGGCGTCTGCCGGGCAGCCCGGGCTCGCCTGCGCGAACCCGGTTCCGATCATGACCAGAAGGCTGGCCAGCAAAAGTGCGAGATGCCGCATGCCCGATCCCGGCTAGCCGAATTTGGAGAAGTCCGGCTTGCGGCGCTCCATAAAGGCTGTCGCCGCCTCGGCGAATTCCGGAGACCGCAACTGCTCGGCAAAGAGACCCCCCTCATGCGCCATGCGATCGGTGATGGATTCCGGTGCCCGCTTCATGAGTTTCTTGGCCAGGCGCACCGCAGTCGGCGCCTTGGCAGCCAGATTGCGGGCGGCGCCCATCGTCATCTCCATCAGGGCTTCGGGCGGCGTGGTGCCATTGATCAGGCCGGTCTGATAGGCGCGGTCAGCGCCCCAGACATTGCCAAGCAGCAGCAATTCGGCAGCCACGACATGCCCGAGGACTTGCGGCATCATCAGGCTGGACCCGAATTCCGGCGCCAGGGCGAGATCGGCAAATGGCGTCTTGAAGGTGGCCCGATTGGAGGCGTAGACGAGATCGCAGTGCAGGAGCATGGTCACGCCAATGCCGATGGCCAGGCCATCAACGGCGGCGATAACCGGCTTTTCCGCAAACAAAAGTGCACGCATGAAGCGTTCGACCGGCGGCATGTCGCCACCGCCGACATGGGGCGGGCGCTCCATGAAGTCGACCATGTCATTTCCGGCCGTGAACAGGCCGTCATCACCGCCGGTGATCACGAAGACCTTGACCGATTGTTCGGCCTCGCCGGCTTCCAGCGCATCGGCTGCCGCTGCATACATGGCGCGGGTCAGGGCATTTTTCTTTTCCGGGCGGTTGAACCGGATCGTGCGGACGCCGTCCGCATCATCGACCAAAACCAGATCGCTCAATTGAGTCTCCCTTATTCTTGTGGGCGGGAGGTTAGTGCGATCAGGCGTCAACGGCTAGAGTAGTAAGGACGCGATGCAGCATATCGCTGTCATCTTCGCCAAGTCGGGTTTCCAGCTCGGTATTGAGGTCACGCAGGACGATTTCCGCGGCCTCGCCCATGCCCCGTCCTTTCTCCGTCAGCGAAACAATCGCCGAGCGCTTATCGTCAGGTGCGGTCCGTTTCTTGACCAGGGAGAGCGCCTCCATGCGATTGACGAGACCGGTCACCGCCGGCGGGTTCAGCGAGAGCATTTCGCCGATTTCACCCATTTTGCGTTCGCCCCGGCGGGTAAGCAGGAAGAGCACGGCGGCCTGGGCCGAGGTGACGCCGGCCTCCAATTTCAACCGGGCATCCGCCTCGCGGTTAAGTCGCCGTGCGGCGATCTCTATCAGCAAAAACAGCCGACGGTCGACGGCGCGGGCGCGAGCCATATGCACTCTCCTTATCCGGCGTGGAATTCCGGTTTCCAGGGCGATGTAGGCAGGACGGGGTAATCAATTGCCAGGCAATGCTTGTGATTGTCCTAGAAAACCGTTTCGTGTGCAAACCGTTTATTGCGGAAACGCCAGACTTTCGCGTGACGAATCTCACGGTCCTCGAGATCGCGGGTTACCGGAACGGAATATTGGGCCAGTTGCTGCAGCTTTTCGCGGGGCAGGAAGGAGCGCCCGGGATCGCCGATGAGCACGGTCGCGCCTGCGTCCGCCAGCGATTGCAGCCAGCCGCCGATATGAAGCGCCGGTCCGGCTTCGTAGAAGACATCACCTGCGAGGATGACGTCCCAGCCCTGATTCTGGCCAACCAGATCGCCCAGCGCCGTCTCGATCGTCACATTATTGGCAGACGCGTTGGCCTCACAGGCCGCGATTGCGAACTGGTCAAGCTCACAAGCCGTGACCTTGCCGGCACCGGCGCGCTTGGCGGCGATACCGGAGACAGCACCCCCGGCGGCGAAGTCGAGGACTTGCTTGCCCGCGACCAGCGCCGGATTGTCCAGGCAATAGCGGGCGAGCGCCTGACCGCCGGCCCAGGCGAAGGCCCAGAATGGCGGTGGCAGGCCGAGCTCGCCCAGGGCTTCCTCGGTCTTTTCCCAGATCTCGACCGTCTCCACGGCGAGGTGAAGCTTTAGCTCAGGCACCAGGGGCGGTGCCAGGAGATCGGTGTGCGCGCGGATGAATGCGTGCGGATTGAGGCTCGCCTGCGTCATGCGGAGGCTATAACGCAAAACGGCCCGGCGGTAAGCCGGGCCGCTCTGCGTTAGCGCAAGGACGCTATTGCGCGTCTGCCTCGGGCAGGATGAAACGGGCATTCGCCAATTCGGGAAGCGCCCGCACCTCGTCTTCGATGACGCCCAGATCTCCGACGACGACCAGAACGAGATTGTCATAGTCGAGATACTCCGTGGCGATCCGCGAAATGTCGTCATTCGTCACGGCCAGCAGGCTGGGCACGTAATTCTGCAGATAATCCTCGGGCAGGCCGTAGGTATCGCGGAAGCTGAGCTGCCCGATCAGGCCGCCCGCCGAGGCATTTTGCAGGATAAAGATTCCCGACATCCAGTTGCGGATCCCGTCGGCTTCTTCAGCTGGCGGGGCTTCACTGGAAAGGCGATTGATTTCATTGAAGGTCTCGCGCAGGGCCGGGGCCGTGTCAGCGGTATTTACATCCGCATTGAAAGTCCAGAATCCGCCGCCGAACCCCCAGGTCTCGCTACTGCCCGGTGAATAGGTATAGCCCTTATCCTCCCGCAGATTCTGAACGAGCCGGGAGGTAAAGGAGCCACCAAGAAGCGCATTCATCACTTCCAGGGCAGGCGCATCAGGATGATCAATGCCGACCGCGGGAAAACCGACACGGAGCGTGGATTGCGGAGCGCCGGGACGATCAATGAACTGCACGACCGGCCCGCCCTGGGGTGCGGCACCGGTCACCGTGTCGGCGGCACCGGCTTGCCAGCCAGCAAAAGCCTCACGGATGGCGGCCTCGACGGCGGCTTCATCGAAACGACCTGCCACGTAGATATGGGCCCGACCGGCACCGTAGTGGGCAGCGTAGAAGGCTTGCACATCCGCCAGCGTGTAGTCGGCGACCTGCTCTTCAGTTGGCAGGGCATTGCCATAGGGGTGATCCGTGCCGAACAGCAAGCGGCGATAGGCTTCCGTCGCTATCGGTCCCGGTTCAGCGCGCGAGACCGAGGTGTCGCGGATCATGTTGCGCTGTACCCGGGTAAACTCGCTCTCGTCGAAATTCGGCGCCTGGGCGACCTCACCGATCACGCCGATGGCGTCGCCGGCAAATTCGGACAGGACATTGGCGCTGATCGATGTGGTGTGCCAGCCGACGCCAATATTCAGCCCGCCGCCCATGGAGGCGATCTGGGTCGAGATCTCCTCGGCGCTGCGTCCGGCCGCGCCTTCCTCCATCATCGCAGCAGTCAGGTCGGCGATATAGGTCTGCGAACCATCATCAATATTGCCGGCGCGAACCCGCAGCGAAACCTGGACGGTCGGTGCAAGACCATAGGGGATGAAGGTGACATCCAGCCCGTTATCGAGCGTGAAGCTGCGATATTCCGGGACGGTGAAGGACACCGGCTCGCCAATGGCGGGTTGGTCGTGAACCTGGGCAGCGGCGGGCGCCGCGCTCAGGAGTGTGGCGGCGAGGGCCGCCCGAAGCAGTTTGACTGTCATCGGTTTTCTCCTTCGCCTAGTCGTCAGTATTGACGCGGACTTCCAGGACGGTCCGGTTGGTTGGACGCAGATATTCCTGGGCGGTGCTGAGCACGAGGTCGGGGGTGACCTGCTCGAACCCCTCGGTGATGCGATTGATCCGGCTCGGGTCGTCGTCAAACATGGCGAAAGAGGCCAGGAGGTCGACAAGACCGAAGCGGGTTGAGGTGTCCACCGTGCCGTAGAAGTCTGCCAGCAGCTTGGTGCGTGCGCGATCCAGGTCGGCCTCTGTGATCGGCTCGGTCCGGATCTGTTCGATTGTCTGGTCAAGCGTGCCGAGAACCTGGGAAGACAGGAATTCGCTGTCATGGATCATGCCGACCGTCCACAGCATCGGCCCGTCATAATTGAAGGCATTGCCAAGCAGGTTGATGCCGCCAAAGACTTGAGAAGTATAGCCGGACTGGTTGACCAGGGACTGGTTGAGCTGGCTGTCATCACCTTGTACCAGCAATTGGTCGAGCAGGATCATCGCATAATATTCCGGCGTGCCACGCTCCGGCATGTGATAGGCAACGCCCAGCGCGGGTTGGCGCGCGAGATCATCCTCCAGAAAGTGGAATTTCTCTTCCTCCTGGCGCGGCTCGGATGTGTCGATTTCCGGCAGCGGTGCACCCGCCGGGATGTGGTCGAAATAGGTTTCGATCCATTCCAGCGTCTGGGTCTTGTCGATGTCACCGGCGACGACGATGACGGCATTGCTCGGTGCATAGAATTGTTCGAAGAACAGCTGGGCATCTTCCAGTGATGCCGCGTCCAGATCCGTCAGGTCGCCATAGAAATTATGGGCGTTGTGCCAGTTTTCATTGGCCGCCATGGGCAGGTCGATCCAGATCCAGCCGCCATAGGGCTGATTGATCACATTCACGAAAACCTCATTGCGGACGACTTCGCGCTGATTATCCAGCTGGTCCTCGTCGAGATTCGGGAACGCCATGCGATCAGCCTCAGCCCAGATCACGGCTTCCAGCGCGTTGGACGGCACGACTTCATAGTAATTGGTGAAATCATAACGGGTTGAGCCGTTATTGATGCCGCCATTGGAGTAGATCAGCCGATCGAACTGGCCGAGCGGCAGATTGCGTGAGCCCTGGAACATCAGATGCTCGAACAAGTGGGCAAAACCAGTCCGGCCGCGCGGTTCATTGCGGAACCCGACGCCATAATAGACAGCGACTGTCGCGGTCGGCGCGGTATTGTCCTCGGACAGGACGACCCGCAAACCATTGTCCAGGCTGTGATAGCTGACATCGACGGTAAAGGCGGCGGTGTCCACCGTATCTGCGGCGGTCTCCGTCCGGGCGCTGTCAGGCGCCGGCTGACAGGCCGCAAGGGCCAGTCCGCCAAGGCTCAGAAGCGCGTGTCGTAGAAGCGTTCTCAATGCTTTCCCCACTCAATATGGACTTTAGAAGCGGGCAGCAGAGCCCAAGTTGAGCAGCGCGTCAAACCTTACAAAAAGGACAGGATTGCCGCCATCACAAAAGTCCCGACGAGAAGCAGGCCGGTGGTGCGATTGGACTTGAAGACGGCCAGACAGCGGGACCCGTCCTCGACATCCATAATCCGGACCTGGTTGAAGAGGTGGGCGGCGTAAAGTGCAAATACTGGGACAGCGAATGGATGGGCATATTGCAGCACCATGGCGGTTCCGGCGAGCGTTGCAGAGAGTGCGTAAAAGCCGGCAACCCAATAGGGTGACGCGCTACCGAAGAGACGCGCAGTCGAGCGCACGCCGACCAGCGCGTCATCCTCTGCATCCTGGTGCGCGTAGATCGTGTCATAGCCCAGGGTCCAGAAGACACAGCTGGCATAAAGCGCGAGCATGGCGATATCGAGCTGCCCCGCCACCGCAGTATAGGCCACCGGCACCCCCCAGTTGAAGGTGAGACCGAGCCAGGCCTGGGGCCACCAGGTAATGCGTTTCATAAAGGGATAGGCGGCGACAAGTAGCAGCGAGGCCAGGGCAACGAGAGCGGCGAGCCTCGGGAGCTGGACAAGAATAATCAGCCCGACAAGGCCCTGTGCCGCGAGGAAGGTCCAAGCCTGTTTCAGCGAAACCGTGCCGGCGGCCAGGGGGCGGTCGGCGGTCCGGGCGATGCGGGCGTCGAGATCCCGGTCCACAATATCATTATAGGTACAACCAGCGCCGCGCATTGCGATCGCGCCAAGGGCAAAGAGGATCAGATAGTAGAGGTCGATCCATGCCGGTCCGGTCTCAATCCGGGCCAGGGCCAGCCCCATCCAGCAGGGCAGGGCAAGCAGCCAGAAACCAATCGGCCGGTCATACCGCGCCAGCCGCAGATAAGGGCGCACCGAGAGCGGTGCCCGGTCGACCCAGCTTTGGGGAATGGAGTCTGCGACTCGGCGGTCGAAATTCAAGGACATGGCGAAGCTTTGGCAAAGCTGCAGGGCGAGATCAAGGCATGCTTGACGGGATGGTGCAGCACGAGAGACAAGCATGCCCATGACCACCGATCCGCGTCTTTTCCTCGATCAGCCGCTTGTCGACGCCTTGGAAGTTCGGCTCGACCGGGAGGATAGTCATTATCTGATCAATGTGATGCGCCGCCGGACGGGCGACACGGTTCGGCTTTTCAATGGGCAAGATGGCGAGGTACGCGCGCGGATCGTGGAAGCGGACAAGCGCAGTGCCCGACTGGAAATTGTGGAAAAGACCCGGGCCCAGGCCGGCGTGCCCGATCTCGATCTGCTGTTCGCGCCGGTGAAACGCGCCAAGACTGATCTGACTGTCGAGAAGGCGGCGGAGATGGGGGTCAGGCGGATCCGGCCTGTAATCACTGAACGCACACAATCCGACAGGATCAATCTGGACCGGTTCCGGGCCATCGCGAAGGAGGCGGCAGAGCAGACCGAGCGTCTCGACCTTCCCGTGGTGCACAAGTTGGAAAAGCTTGATCGCATTCTGGACGCGTGGGATGCGGACCGGGTTCTGATATTCTGCGATGAGGCGGGCGATGATGGCGAGCGCGCCTGGGGCGGCGATCGCGGTCGGGCTGAGGCCGCCGCGGCGCAAATGATGGATCTCGTCGACCGGCCGGCGGCCATTCTGATCGGTCCGGAAGGGGGGTTTTCGCCGACCGAGCGTGCCCATCTGCGCAGTCTGGCCTTTACCCGGGCAGTCAGCCTGGGGCCGCGCATCCTGCGTGCCGAGACGGCTGCCATTGCGGCGATGACGCTGTGGCAGAGCGCGTGCGGGGATTGGCGCTGACGTTTTCGTGTGCCGAAAGTCGCCCGTCCAGTCTTGTTCTTGACCGAACGTCCCCATATCTGTTGCGGATATTCTCCACTGGCAGGGGCGCCCGACGATGAGCGGTACATATAATCAAGGCGGTGAAGGCGAAGTCATCGAGCACAAGGACCAGCTCGCCGCCTATCTCGCGGCGGGTTGCAAGCTGTCGAGCGATTTCCGCATTGGAACCGAGCACGAGAAGTTCGGCTTTGCCCTGGACGATCATGCACCGTTGCCCTTCCGCGGTGATGGTCCGTCAGTCGAGAAAATGCTGGCCGGACTCAAGCGTTTCGATTGGGATCCAGTCGAAGAGGGGGGCTATCTGATCGCCCTTAAACGCGAGGGTGCCTCGATCACGCTGGAGCCGGGTGGGCAATTCG
>JBELMP010000074.1:0-11575 GCA_042095695.1 Maricaulis sp.
TCACCTGGGTGCAGACCATGGTCATGGCTTCACACTGGGTCGGATTGACCTTGCCCGGCATGATGGATGAACCCGGCTCGTTCTCCGGCAGGGCAATCTCGCCCAGGCCCGAGCGCGGACCAGAGCCCAGAAGCCGGATATCATTGGCGATCTTGAAGAGCGACACGGCGACCGAGTTGAGCGCGCCATGGGCTTCCACCAGCGCGTCCTTGGTGGCCAGGGCCTCGAACTTGTTCGGTGCGGTGACGAAGCCGAGCTTGGTCAGGCTGGCGACTTCCTCGGCAAAGGCTTCTGCATAGCCCGGCTTGGTGTTGAGGCCGGTGCCGACAGCCGTGCCGCCCATGGCCAGTTCCAGCAGGGCGGGCAGGGTGGCCTCGACGCGGCGGATGCCATTGGCGACCATGGCGGTATAGCCGGAGAATTCCTGGCCCAGTGTCAGCGGTGTGGCATCCTGCAGATGGGTCCGGCCGATCTTGATGATGTCCTTGAATTCATTCTGCTTGTCGTTGAGCGCATTATGCAGGGTCTGCAGCGCCGGGATCAGGGCATGGGAGATTTCCTCTGCCGCCGCGATATGCATGGCGGTCGGGAAGGTGTCGTTGGAGCTCTGGGACCGGTTCACATGATCATTTGGATGCACCGGGTCCTTAGAGCCGACCGTGCCGCCCAGGATCTGGATGGCGCGGTTGGAGACTACCTCATTGGTGTTCATGTTGGACTGGGTGCCTGATCCGGTCTGCCAGACCGAGAGCGGGAAATGATCATTGAGCTTGCCCTCGGCGACTTCCAGGGCGGCCTGGGCGATGGCGTCTGCGAGTTCCGGTTCGATATTGTCGAGACGCTTATTGGCGAGCGCGGCAGAGCGTTTGACGATGCCCAGGGCCCGGATCAGCGGTACAGGCATGGTTTCCACGCCAATGGGGAAATTGATCAGCGAGCGCGCTGTCTGAGCGCCAAAGAGTTTCTCGGCCGGGACTTCAAGCGGGCCGAAGCTGTCGGTTTCTGTGCGCATCTCGCTCATGAGGGGAGGCTCCTTGCAGCGCCCGGGGCGCTCGTCGATTATGGTGAACTTCGATTCGCACGTGTATCACTCAGGCATGACGGATCAAGACGATGATGCGCATCGCCGCGGGGGGCAGGCGCGAAACTGGACTGGGCGAGGGAAGGTTCAGGCCGCTATGGACGGTGATGAGCTCAATTTGCGCGTGGATGCTCTGACCACGCAGACACGTCGTTTCAAGGCGTTGATCGGGGATTTCTTTCGCCTCGAGTTTAAACGCGTGCGCCCGAAATGGGGGCCCTATGAAGTGGTGATACAGATTGAACGCTCGGCGACGAGCCCGGTTCATGATGTCGATAATGTTGCCAAGGCTGTGCTTGATGCGCTGACCGGCATTGTCTTTCATGATGACAGCCAGGTCGAACGTCTTCTGGTGACCAAGGTTGAGGGCGAGCGCGCCCGGATCACGGTCACAGCCCGTCCCATGGTTCAGGAAAAAACCGTCGAGCTCGCCTAGTTTTGCCCTTGCCAGAATTCGGTCTGCGCCTAGGATCGTGTCCGAATTCTCGGGGGAAGACATGAAGCAATGCATACCGGTGGCGGCCCTGCTGGCCGTGATTACAGGCCCGGCGCTGGCACAAAACAGCGTCTATACACAGACCGGCCAAGATAATTGCACCCTGGTCAGCGAAGGCGAGGAAGGGGGCGGCTATTCCGCGCTGGCCGCCTGCGCGGGCCATCAAGGCTGGACGCTGTTTCTCATCGGCGATGATCATGGCGGGTGGAGCGGCTACAGCCAGGGCGATACCGAGCCCGCAGAAATGCAATATGGTGGCTATGTCGGAAATTTCGGCAGCTTCCACTCGGTCGTCGAGTGGCGCACTGATCAGGCTGACGCGCCTTATGCCACAATCCACCGCTATAACTCGACGGAGTTCGACTCGGATGGCGAGCCCATTCGCCGATCGATGCTGATCGTGACAGCCCTGCGTCCGGGAGAGGCGATTGAGAGCTGCCATGCGGGCTATGTGGATGCATTGCAAGTGACGAATGCCAATGTGCAGGCGCGCCTGATGGCGGATGATGTTGCGCCGCATATTGACTGCGCCGATCACCGGCCCTTCCGTATCGATGCCACTATGCCCAGCGTTGTCCAGCTGATCTCACAAATGCATTGAGGCCGTCGTCTCGATAGCGTGAGGCTGTAGGTGAAATCGCCGTAATCTACTGGATTTCACCTGCTCAGCGACCTAGCCTCCTCCCCGAAGAGCCAATGGGGAGTGAGTTATGAAGCGTCTTGTAATGCTGGCGAGCGCGATCGCGCTGGGTTTGGGCGGTATGGTCCAGGCCGATGTTGAGCGCGTGGTCCGCGGCAATCTGGAGATGGAGAATATACCGGACATCCCCGCAGATGTGCGCGAGCGCTTGCGGACCTATCAGAATGTTCGCGGCGCCGGCTTCCAGGGCTTTCTTCCCGACGGTGGCATTCTGATCTCCACCCGCTTTGCCGAAACCAGCCAGATCCATCGGGTCGACATGCCGCTGGGGACGCGCTCGCAGCTGACCTATTATGATGAGCCCGTCGGTGGTGCCAGCCTGCGTCCTGATGGCAGCGGTGAGTTTCTGTTCGCGCGCGATCGCGGCGGCGACGAGTATTTCCAGCTTTTCCTTTTTGATACCGAAACCGGTCGCGTGCGCCAGGTAACCGAGGATACAACGCGCAACGGATCGGCAAGCTGGTCGGAAGATGGTGAGCAAATCGCCTGGTATCGGTCCACAGAGGGCGATCCGGACTGGGATATTCTCGTCGCCGACGCCGATAATCCGGAGGGGCGCCGGGTCCTGGTCGAGGGCGAGGGCGCTGTCTTCCCCGGCGATTGGTCCGCGAACGGGTCAATGCTGGCGATGATCCGCTATTATTCCATCACCCATAGCGACCTCTTTATTGTCGACACGGCCAGCGGCGATGTGCGCGAGATCAATGCGGATCTGGACATCGCCTATGCGGCCCATGAATTCGAGCCTGGCGGCGATACGCTTCTTGTTGTCACCGATGCGAATTCCGATTTCCGGCGGGTTGTCCGCATGGATGTCGAGACCGGCGCCATGACCCCGCTCAGCCCGGATCATGGCTGGGATGTACAGGGCATGGACCTCTCGCCCGATGGACAGACCCTGGCTTATGTCCTGAATGCGGGCGGCGTCTCCGAATTGCATTTGATGGATGTGCGGACAGGTGAAGCGTTGGCGGCACCGGATCTGCCCATCGGTCTGATCGGCGGTCTGGAATGGGATGCGGATGGCGCCCGCCTCGGCTTCACGCTCAATGCCGCGACATCTCCGAGCGATGCCTGGGTCTATACGCTGGCATCCGGAGAGCTGACCCGCTGGACGATGAGTGAAGTCGGCGGGCTCAACACCGAAAGCTTCGTTGAACCCGAGCTGATCAGCTATGCGAGCTTCGATGGCCTGGAAGTTCCAGCCTTCGTCTACCGCCCGGACAGCGATGGCCCGCACCCGGTGATCATCTCCATTCATGGTGGTCCTGAAAGCCAGTATCGACCGGGCTTTTCCTCAACCTATCAATACTGGCTGAACGAGCTCGGCGCAGCGGTGATCGCACCGAATGTGCGTGGCTCCAGCGGCTATGGCCGGGAATATGTGATGATGGACAATGTCTTCAATCGTGAAGACTCGGTCCGAGATATCGGGGCGCTGCTCGACTGGGTGGAGACCCAGCCTGACCTGGACAGTGATCGTGTCGTCGTGTTCGGCGGTTCTTATGGCGGCTATATGGTTCTGGCCTCCATGGTGCACTATTCCGACCGGCTGGCCGGCGGGGTAAATATTGTCGGCATTTCCGATTTCCGGACCTTCCTGGAAAACACGGCCGGTTATCGCCGCGATCTGCGACGCGCGGAGTACGGTGACGAGCGCGACCCCGATGTGGCGGCATTTTTCGAGGAGATCTCCCCGGCGCGCCGCGCAGCGGACATTACAGCGCCGCTGTTTATCATTCAGGGCCTGAATGATCCGCGGGTTCCGGCCAGCGAGGCCGAGCAGATCCTTGCGGCTGTCCGGGCTGCTGGGGGTGACCCGTGGTATCTCCTGGCCAATGATGAGGGCCATGGCTTCCGTAAGAAATCCAATAGGGATTTCCAGCGCGAGGCCGAGACCATGTTCTTCCGGGACGTCTTCGGTCTCGATTAGGACTAGCGTCGTCCCGAGGCCAGCTTTCTGGCTTCGGGGCGTGCGCGCAGTCGCAGCATGGCCCAGACGCCGAAGGCGGGGCCGATCGCGAGCGGTGCAAAAGCCCAGTTCCAGCCGACAAAACCGATCCAGACAGGCAGGGCCTGAACCATGATGACGGTTAGGGCGAAGCCCATCGCCGTCTGCAGGGTGAGCAATGTGCCGGTGCGCTCGGGTGGCGCCAATTCAGCCACGGCGGCGGAAAACTGTGCGCTGTCGGCGATAATGCTCATCCCCCACACAATGAGTAGCGGCAGCATGATCCAGGGCGGCAGGCTGAACGCCAGCCCGGCAAGCAGGGCGCAAGTGCCGGAGATTGTCATAGCCGTCGCAGTGATCAATGTGCGCCCGGCCCGGTCTGCCAGCCGCCCGGCAATCACGCAGGCCAGCGCCCCCGAAGCGACAACGGCGAACGCCGTCATATCGCCGGCCGAGCTCGTATTAACACCCTGTCCGGCCCAATAGGCGTAGGCAAAGGGGCCGATCCAGGCCCACATCGCATAGAGCTCCCACATATGTCCAAGATAGCCCAGATTGGCGAGGCGCAGGGCCGGGTCGCGAAGCGCCAGCAGGGCTGCAGCCGGATCGAAGGGCGGCGCGGCCCGCAATCCCGGCCCGCCGCGGGCGAACAATATGATCACCGAGGCAGCGCCTGCCGTGGCGGCAGACAGAAGGAGCGGAGTCTGCCAGTCCCGGGTATCGCCGAGGGCGTTAAAGGCAAACGGGGCGGCGGAGCCAAGCGTCAGGGCGCCGACCAGCAGGCCCACCAGCAGCCCCGTATCGCCGCGTGCCCAGCTCGCTGCGAGCTTCATTCCGACCGGATAGACGAGGGCCAGGGCTGCGCCGGCAAGAAAGCGGGTCGCTATCATGGCCAGGCTGCCCGGTTCGAGCATGAGGGCGAGCAGATTCATCAAGCCGGCCAGAGCCGCACCGATCGCGAACAGGCGGCGCGGATCCATGCGGTCGGGCCAGCCATAGATCGCACTTGCAAGCGCGCCGAGCACGAAGCCGGCCTGGACGGCGCTGGTCAGGGCAGCCTGCCGGGATGGGGTAAGATCTGCAGCGGCGATCAGGCCGGGCAGGGCGGCTGCGCCGGAGAACCAGACGGCGAGCGCAAAAATCTGGGCCAGGATGATCAGTCCGAGGGCCTGCGCCTTGCCTGCGAAGCCCGGATCCGGGCTCATTCGGGGGTGCGTATACGCGAAGATCGGCGCACCTGGCAGGTCGCCGTGGCGCGGGCAGCGACAACGCCGTCCGAGGTCCAGACAATGCCCTCCATAAAGCCGACATTGCGCCCGATACGGATTGCCGTTCCGCGCGCCTTGCACGGTCCCAGCGGTAATGGCGCGAGAAAGCTCGTCTTCAGTTCCAAGGTTGGTACGCTGATGGTGAAACGTTCGGCAACGACCACGGCGAGCGACATGACCTCATCCAGGATCGCACAGATCATGCCGCCCTGAACCCCGCCGCGCAGATTCGCCGTACGCGGATCCGGGTCAAATTCTGCCTCTATCCAGGCGTCCTCGACGGAAAAGGCCGAGGCTTTGAACCCGAGCAGCGCGGCGGCATGCTCGTGCTCGCCAATCTGGTCGAGCGCCTGCATGATCTCATCATCACGCAGGGCAATGATCTCGCGGGACTTGACCTTGGTGTCTGCCGTTTCCGGCGTTTCAGCCGGCATTACTTCTTGCGAAAGCTGTCGAGGCTGACGACTTGCGCGCCCTCATCGCTACCCGTCTTGGCCGGGCTCTCCTCCGGCGCTTCCGGCTCCACACTGGCGGCGAGCGCCGGTTCGGCGTCGGCGGCCTGGTCGGCATCGGCTTCGAACTGTAGATGAAAGCCGACGCTGGGGTCGTGAAAGCGCGAGACCGCCGCGAAAGGGACTTTGAGATACTTCGGGACGCCGGAGAATTTCAGCGTGACCTCAAAGCCCAGCTCGGTGACTTCGAGATCCCAGAACTGATGTTCAAGGACGATCGTCATCTCGTCGGGGTATTTCTCCAGCAGGCTCGGATCGATGTCCACGCCATGACCGCGCGTGCGAAAAGTAATGTAGAAATGGTGCTGACCAGGCAGACCACCAGGGCCGCCCGCCTTCAACAAGGCCTGGCGCACAACGCCTCTCAAGGCTTCCTGCGCCATCACATCATAGCGCATCAAATCCTTTGCCATAACACGTCTCCCCCCGGTTTCCCGTGAGAACAAGGGTAGCGAAGCGGGCAGGCAGGTCAACGAAATCCGTCCGTTCCACTGCAATCCATCACCGCAGGCGCGAAGACGGGGCAGGAGCTGCGCGTCCCGGGGGAAAAACTCGCCATTCGCGTACAGGAAAAAGCAGGGTTATCGCTCTGATTTCAATGAGGGGAGGTTGGAAACAGCCGGTTTCATTGATGCGGAGACAGGAAAGTGGAGGCTTCTGTTGCCAGGCGCCTCCGAGCCCCGCCTATTCCGGCTAAAGGGAATAGGAGTTTTAGCGAGATTTCCCGCGCTGCTTATGCAGCGAGAGCGACCTCTTCAGCGTAGTTGTCATTAGCAACTATTCAAATCGAGCCTGTAACGGGCCTCACCCGAGCGAAAGCAATCACCTTTACCCGTCTGTCGATCCTGTTTCGGCCCCCATAAAGACCCGATGGCGTCAGAGACGTTTCGGGCCGATGCTCCGCCTTGCGACGGAAAGATGGTGGAGCCGCCGGGTACTGCCCCCGGGTCCAGTCCGGTTATTACGTGCGCATTTATCGCCATAGCCGGCGAACCGGCTCTTACAATATAGGCTATTGAGGGCTGGTGCGAAAGTCTGCGTGCTGGATCTAAAGGGCGGACAGCAGGATCAAAACCAGCGCCACCACGGCCACGAGTACGGTATAGCCAATCTGCAGACCGATACAGCGTAGCGCGGCACCGATCCGGCTGGATCCGTAAAAGCCCCGGTCATACTGCCATTGCAGGGCGATAATCATGACCGCGCCGATTGCGGCGATGGTGATCAGCGCGGGCGTGGAGCCCTGTGCCAGCCTGCCCAACCCGATCAGAAGCGCGACAAGGCTCAAGAAGGGGATGTGCCAGTAAAGCGAATAGATCACATGTTCGATGACACGTCGCCTTGGGTGCATGAGCAGGTTCAGCCCGGCATAGGCGATAACCATGATGAGGAGTGATTGCGTCGCTGCCGTCGACACCCGGTTTTCAAAGAGTTCCGGGCTTTCTGTGGCGAGCTGGCCGGCACTGCCAAAGCCCGGAGGGCCGTCTGGCAAGTCCAATCCATCATTACAGCCCGGTGGATAATCCGGGATCAGGCGGCCTTCCGGCGTGTCGCCGAATTCGAACAACTCGATTGTCACATTCGTGTCCCTGGCGAGGACGAGGCGGCCGGACGGATCGATCTCATCGGGACCCGGACTTACGCCGCACCTGGCCTGTATTGAATCCGGCGAGACCAGAGCGATCGGGGCTTCGCGATTCTCATCCTCCAGGGCGGCGAGACGCTGGGTAATAATCTCGGGGTCGAGCGCCCTTACCGTTTGCGCATCCGGGGTGATATCCACGCCGACAACGCGAACCCCGCCGAGCGACATCAGAACAAAAAAGGCGACCGAGACGATGAGATACATCCGGATCGGCGCGGTATAGCTCTGCCGCTTGCCGTCAACATAGGCGCGCGCCACCTGACCGGGTCGACGGAAGAGAGCGATGAGTGTGGTGAGGAATTTTCCCTCCCAGGCAAAGAGATTGCCAAGCAGATCCGTCAGCAAATGCCAGATTGGACGCCGGATATCGTCTGCAGATTGACCGCAGTGCGAACAATAGGGACCGGTCAGTAAAGTGCCGCAATTCGCGCAGAATTGCTGTTCATCGCTACTGCTCACATCCCGGTCCGATTGTTCGCTCATGACGCAGCGGAGCATTCACCGGCCCGGCCCGTCAAGCCAGGCCCACAGATTTGCCTGTGCGCGCATCGCCTGACGCGGCCTTTTGGCGGGCGGCGCTGGCGACAGGGGTGATCACAGCGGCTCGCCCAATCGATGGGTACAGGCCCGGCGGTCAATTCACGCCTTGTGGGGCTCAGGTCCCCGCGCCATAGTCAGGGCATAGGTCCAGGCCGCGCGAGCGGTATTGGTTGCTGGGGGAGGGGTCATGACAGAAGGCGGCATCACAAAGCATGCGCAAAATATGGGCACATCTCCGGGCAGCGCGCGGCCCGGAGTGGGCAATCTTGTCGGCTGGGTGCTCGGCGCGTTTAGCCTGCTTTACCTGATCGATGAATTGAGCCCGGCGCGTCTCTATGGGGCGCTGGAGCGCTGGATGGACGCCTATGCGGCCCTGGTCGCCCGGGTCAGCGATTTTGCTCTGGGCTGGATCGATTTTCGCTGGATGGATATCAGCGATGCCGAGTCTCATATCCTCATTCTCGCCTCGGTCCTGGTCTCGGCCTATGTGCGGGCGGAGTGGCGGACTGAGCGGTTCAATGGACAAGGTGTTATCTCCCTCGTCTTTATGGCCCTCTATTTCTTTCTTGTTTACGTGGCCGTATTCGTCGTCGCGCCAGCCGTGCTCCTGCCTGGCATATTCGGTCTGGTTGGCGCCGTGCTCGGCGTGATTTTTATCATGCTCGTCTACTTTGTGCCTGACAGCGCCGACCGCGGATATGCGTCACGCGGGATGATTATCGGGGAGCTTGGCGTTGTTCTCACCTTTACCGCCCTGATAATCATCGCGAATTATTGGTATTTCCGCCCGGTCTGACACTTTTGGGTGCCGCCCGGCACGCGCTCCGGCCTGTCTAGCCCATGCAGAACACATTGCATTTATGGCCATCGGGGTCGCGGAAATATCCGGCATAAAAAGACCCGTCTCCACGCGGTCCTGCTGCGCCCTCATCCTGCGCGCCGAGTTCGATGGCGAGATTATAGACCTTGTCGACCTGTTCGCGGTCCTTGGCCTGGAAGGCGATCATGACGCCATTGCCGACACTGGCAGCCTCTCCGTCAAAGGGCTTGGTCAGGCCAAATCCGCAGCCGCCGCCCGGGGTCGCCCAGGCGATAAAGTTTTCATCCTCCATCATCCGGCCGACGCCGAACTCGGCACAGATTTTGTCGTAGAATTCGGCTCCGCGTTGGATGTCATTGGTTCCAAGTGTGACATAGCCCAGCATTTCGTCCTCCTCAGGAATGTGTTCGCATTATGTTCTCATTCTGAAGCCTCGGCATCGGTGGCGCAAGTTACAAAATCTTGATCGCCGTCATTCTCCTGACAGCATGGCGGCAAGACGCAGTGCAGGGCGTGCACTCGCGCGAATCACCGCTATGTTTATTCCAGCGCCCGGGCGCGAGATGAAGTCAGGAGAGTGGTCATGTCGGAGATCCCAACGGCCGACGCGCCGACGGAGATGGCAGCGGGGTCAGCAATTGAACACGCCTATCTGGACCTCCTGCGCGATGTCCTGGCCAATGGCGATGACCAGTCCGACCGCACCGGGGTCGGAACCCGATCGGTTTTCGGGCGCCAGATCCGGTGCAATCTTGCCGATGGCTTCCCGCTGCTGACGACCAAAAAAGTGCATTTCAAATCCATAGCCGTGGAGCTGCTCTGGTTTCTGCGCGGCGATACCAATGTGCGCTGGCTACAGGAACGCGGGGTCAGTATCTGGGACGAGTGGGCCGATGAAAACGGGGATCTCGGACCTGTCTACGGCAAGCAGTGGCGGCGCTGGGAAGGCCCGGATGGTCAGATTATCGACCAGCTTGCCAATCTGGTCGACCAGATCCGCACGAACCCAGCTTCACGACGTCATATTATCTCCGGCTGGAATCCGGCCGATGTGCCGAATATGGCCCTGCCGCCCTGTCACACGCTCTACCAGTTCAACGTCGCCAATGGGCGTTTGTCCTGCCAACTCTACCAGCGCTCCGCGGACCTCTTCTTGGGCGTGCCCTTCAATATCGCTTCCTATGCGCTGCTGACCATGATGATGGCCCAGGTCTGTGATCTCGAGCCGGGTGATTATGTGCACACATTCGGTGATGCTCATATTTATGCAAATCACATGGACCAGGTCGCGGAACAGTTGTCACGGACACCGAGGGCGCTGCCGCATTTGAGGATCAATCCCGCGCGTAAAGACCTCTTCGCTTTCGAGTATGAGGATTTTACCATCGAGGATTATGATCCGCATCCGCGCATTGCGGCTCCGGTCGCGGTCTAACCTAGTTTAGCGTCGCATAGTGGGAACGGATTGCGCGGCGGCGCAGCGATGCGACAAAGTTATTGAATCCGGCCTGATCTTCATCAAAGCACAACGCGCTGTCCGGGTCTTCGCAGGTGACGAAGTTGGCGAGCGTGAATGCAGCGCGTTCAGCGGTTGGAATTTCCAGCCGTGCCGACAGCCAGTCGTACAGCCAGACATATTCTGATGTCATCTCGAACTCATCCAGGCTTGGCGGTGCACCGCCCTCCAGAGCCGGGGGCTCTCCGGCGAGCTGCTGCGTCAGGCGCAACAAGGTCGTGTAGATTTCACGCGCCTGGCTATCGACCCGTATACAGGCCGCCTGAGCCGCCAGGATGTGTTGGTAACAATCGGGTGAAAGCTGGCCCAGGCGATTGTCGAGATCGTCCAGACCATGCGTGGCCTGTTCGCTATCAAAAGTGGAAAGATAAGCTTCACTCCAGTCCGCGAGTCTGGCGTCGAGAACATCGACTTGGCTGCGAATGTCGTCACGTGTTCGCGAAAGTCGATAGCGGTTTTGCAGGTCAGTCAGGGCCCCGGTGACGACGCTCGTATCGATCGACGCGATGGATGATGAATCAGCGAGCAAAGGGCGGAATGCGCCCCATGTCTCAAGTCGCAGACCCGAATTTGCGGTTGTTTCATTCGAGTCGATGGTGATCGAAAAATAGGTGTTATCCTGATAGGGCGTTTGACACGCGCTATTCGGTCCTTCCGTGCCTGCGCGGCGCTCATGCTCCCGGCAGGTTCGCCAGAGACGACCCGTATTGACGTCGAGGTTCAAGTCGTCCCAGTCAATGAGGCGCCGGCGTTCATCCTTCCGAATGAAGACATAATGGCCTGTTTCAAGACGCGGTCGGATGACCCCGCTTGCTCCGGCCGCTTCGCTGGACGGTGAGAACATCATCGAAAACCTGAAGAATACGTCATCCTGATTATCGTTGATGAAGGCCGTCGCGATCTGCCGGGCGAGGGCCAGCGACGGCTCGGTGGTCGAGATGGTGCCGAGATTATTGAGGACTTGTGAGAGCAAGGTCATTGTTTGCGCCGAGGTCTCATCAATCTCGATCATGACAAAGTCCATATAGAGCGGCCGGCCCTCATAG
>JBELMP010000075.1:0-11538 GCA_042095695.1 Maricaulis sp.
ATAGGACGGGATTAGCATGAGCGGCGACGGCTGCAAGCGCGCCTTTTGCCGCGTGCTAGTGAAGCAGGCCGGTGAATTCCCGGTCGATCCGGCCGGCAATCGCGTCTTCAACGACCGAACGCAGGCAACGCCAGGCATCCGCGCTTTCCGGACAGCCCTCGCCATCAAGCTCATGTGCAGCCTGGTCGGCAACGCCGATAGCCTGGGCACCATGCAGATCAACCAGGGTCCAGGCGATCTGGTGCATGTCTTGAGCGGTGATGGTGACTTGAACTGACATTGATGGGCTCCGGAGCGTTGTTCTTCTGCCAGAGGAGCAAGGCCGGGGCCAGAGAGTCGGAGAAATTTAACAATTAAATTCAATTCGTTGCAGACCATCGATCGATCTGACCGACAGGCCGGGATCGCCGGGTGGCCGATTTTGCCGAGTCGAATTGACCGGTCAGGCCTTCTTACGGCCGGGCGCATATCCGCCACTATCGAGATAGTCCTGTTCCGCATCCGTGGTCATTCGCCCCAGCGCGTCATTGCGATAGGGAAAGCGCCCGAACCTCTCGATTACATTGCGATGCAGGACCGCATGGCGATACGTGCCATCGCCCTCCAGCCGGTCAGCGCACAGCGCAATGCAGAACTCCTGATCCTCGATATCCTCGGAATGCATGAAGGGCGTATAGACAAAGGCCCGCCTGTCCTCAGGGATGACCCAATCGAATCCATGCCAGATCATCGCGACCGCGGTGTAACGGGCATGATCATCATAGGCGAAGGCGCGATTGGAGCCCCGCCAGATATTCCGTGTCATTTGATCAAACAGGATGATCAGCGCGAGAGCTGAATCCGGTTCGGCCAGCCAGGGGTGCTCATCGCTCTGCCACCAGACCCGGTCCTGAATCTCGACGGCGCGCGCGAAACGACGTCGCACCCGGGCATCAAAAGCGGGCGAGCTGGCATACCATTTCTTCGGTCCGGCATCGTTGAACCAGAAGTCGAGAATGTCTTCCGGGGTCGGATTGGAAATGCTCATACGCGCAACTTGCCGCCGACGATCTGCTCGTAGAGCTCAGCGGTCAGGCGAACATATTTCCCGATCGCGGGATGATCGAAATACAGCGGATCGGCGATTTTTGTGGGATCAAACCCTTCCTTCACTAGATCAACCTTGCGCAGCTTGAACGTGCCTGTCGTGTCTCCCTGCTCTTGCAGACGCAGGAAGAGCGGCCGGGCAAAGGTTGGCAGAGCGTCATGGATGTGATCGCGCAGCGCGTCCAGATCCAGACCCGTGCGTGCAACCAGGGCTGCCATCCCGGCGCGGCCGGAATGACCTTCCACCTCAACCCCGTAGACATTCGCCTGTTCGATACCGTCGAAAGCGAGCGCCTCGGCCACTTCACCGGTCGCGACATTCTCGGACTTCCAGCGGAATGTATCGCCGACACGGTCGATGAAATAGTAATATCCCAGCGGGTCTCGAGACATAAGATCGCCGGTCCGGAACCAGGCATCTCCCTTTTCGAACACATCGCGCAGGATCTTTTTCTCGGTATCCGCCTTGGAGCCGTAACCGTCAAAGCGGAAGCGTGCATCGCTGGGATCGATCCGACCGATCGCTTCTCCGACCTCGTCGGGGGCACAGGGGGTGCAATACCCGTCTTCGCCGCGAACCGGCATCTCCGCATCCATGTCGAACTTTACCAGGTCGATATTGAAGCGATGGCTGAGATAGCTGGGGACGCGACCAATGGCGCCAGGCTGGTTCATCGCGTTTACGAGACCGACATTGCCCTCGGTAGACCCGTAGAATTCCACAATATCATCGAGCTGATAACGTTCCTGGAATTGCTCCCATACATCGCGTCGCATGCCATTGCCGATGGCGCAGCGCAGGCTATGGCCCTTCTCCTCTGGCGCTTCCGGCGCATTCACCAGGAAACGGCAAAGCTCGCCGACATACATGAACAAGGTCGCCTTGTGGCGTTGAACATCCGGCCAGAAACCGGATGTCGAGTATTTTTCCCGGATAATAAGTGAGCCACCGAAGGACAGCGCACAGCCAACACCGCAAAGACCGCCCGTCGCGTGATAGAGCGGCAGCACCATCATCATGCGGTCATCCGGCCGGGCCTTCGCGACAATGGCGAAGATGTTGAGATAGTAGAGCGCGCGAATATGGGTCATCAGCGCGGCCTTGGGCAGGCCGGTCGTCCCCGAGGTGAACATTTTCAGCACGGCATCACCCGGCTTCACATCCTTGCGCTGTTCCGGGTCGATGCGCACCGGTGATTGCTCCGACACCGCCGCTTCGAAATCACCAGCCCAGTCAAGAGCGGCTCCAGCCACCCATGGCGTTGCATCGACTTCACCGGCGCTGCGGAAAGCGTCACTCAGGCTGGCGCCGACAATCGCGTGCCGGGTCTCACCGACATTGAGACAATGCGCCAAGGATTTTCCGGTCAGCTGTGAATTCAGCAGGGAGGTGATCACGCCAACCTTGGAAAGACCGAACCAGATGGCGATATACTGCCAGCAATTGGGCATGTAGAGCGCCACCGTCTCACCCGGCTTCAATCCCTGCGCCAGAGCCCAGCGGGCAACCTGATTGGCATAGGCATCGAACTCGGCATAGGTGATTTCACCGTCATCGGTGAGGGCCATTGGGCGATCTGGAAAGCGATCGACCGTCTTTTCGATATGGTCCGGGACACGAAGTCCGGAACCCGGGCCCACTTTTTTTATCTTGCCGAGAATGCGCAGCATGCTCGACATGAAATGAAACTCGCGACCGATGGCTGTGATGAAGCCCATTACTACCTCCCGAACCAGGCGGATTCTACCGCTCTAATTGTTGAAAACGATAAATCGACCGGCGACCCGGTCAAGTTGAGCCTGCCATCCGGACAGCAAGTGTGATGCGCGTTTCAAAACGTTACTAAAATTATCCGCGTCAAGCACGGCGACCATAGCGATATTCGCGGAATTCCGCGCCGAGCGCGAGGCAGACACCCAGGAGTGCCAGGTCCTTGATCAGGAAGTGGCCGGAGCGCGAAAGCGCCGGAAAGCCACCGAGCTCGGCACTCCAGGTCGAGGGGAAGGTCAGCATGAAGGAGAGCGTCAGCAGCATGGTCAGCGCCGCTGCCATCAGGCCAAGGGCATAAAGTCGCCGATTGAACCAGTAGCCGGTCAGGGCGAGCACCGTCAGCAATTCGATGACGCCGATAATATAGGACACCGTCTGGATATCTATCAGGCTGACAGACCAGGCAAATAACGGGCTTGTTTCGATCAGCGGCTCGATACCGCGAGCCTCGACGGCGGTAAATTTCATCGCCCCGATCCAGCCGAGCACCAGGATAAGCCCCGCCAGCATGACCGGCTTGGCCCATTGGCGCATCTCGCTTTGCCGGGAGGAAAACATGCGGGATTGATCAAAACTCCCCGCCCACATGGCCAGCCCGAGAATGCCGAGATATTTCAGCATCCCCTGCCCGGCGCCGATGGCCGGAAAACCGCCGGCGCTTTCAATCCAGACCGGGTTGGTCAGCAGCACGCTCAGGGCCAGGACCGCGTGCACGCCCAGCATGATGAAGCCAATGCGGCGGAAACTGCCGGTTGGCAGCGGCGCGCCGATCAGAGCGCCCATGATGATCTGGTAGACACCGACGGTTCGGGCGGCGGACAGGGCCTGGGCTTCAAGCGGTGAGAGTGCCGGATGCCCGCTGATCCAGCCGGTCATGATCTGAACCCCGACATCGGTGAAATTCATCACCCCGAACCAGATGAAAATCAGTGCCAGGCTGCCACGAGCAAGCAGGACGGCATTCGTTGTCGTAATCACGTCGACACTCCCGCAGGCCGACCCTGTTGGCCGGTCACGACTCACACCCCGAACAATTACTGTGACACAGCGTTGGGTCGTACGAAAGACGGGTTGGTGCCCCTGGTCAGACTCGAACTGACACTCCTTGCGGAAACGGATTTTGAATCCGTCGCGTCTACCAATTCCGCCACAGGGGCTCAGCACTCCGGAAAGTGGAGGCGCAAGCTGCCGATAAGAGACCTCAAAGTCAACGGCGCGCAGCGCTCGACGCTTGTATGCAACGCAGCTAGTCTCCGCGTGCACCAACCGAATGCCCGTCCCATGTCTGAAACCCATAGCACAAACGGTCTGATCAGCGCCCTCGAGGCCATCGCCGATGACGCGCCGGAGGCCGGGCTGAGCCTTGGCGAGTTTGTCGATGCCCTCGGAGAACGGGCCTTTGGCATCATCCTCTTCGCGATGGCTTTGCCGATCTCCATCCCGTTTCTTTACGGGGTGCCTCAGATCATGGCCCTGCCCATGATGGCCCTGTCTGCGCAGATGGCGCTGGGCCGCGAGGAACCCTGGCTCCCGGCGCGCTTCAAAAGCCGGCAACTCTCCCTCGCCAATCTCCAGCGGATGGCGGCAGGCGGCCGCAAATGGTTCGGCTGGCTTGAAGCCCTGTCCCGGCCGCGCCTGACCTGGCTGTCCGGCCCTCTGGCAGAGCGTCTGGTGGGCGCGATTTTCGTCCTGTTCTGCGCCTCCATACTGGTGCCCCTGCCGGCCACGAACACGACCCCCGGTATCGCGCTGGCCATCGCTGCTCTGGGCCTGCTGACACGCGATGGTCTGCTTGTACTTGCCGGGCTGGTGCTGGGACTTGCCTGGATCACCCTGCTGATGACGCTTTTTTTATTTTTCGGCGATGCCGCGATTGACGTATTGAAGGACTTCATTCGCTCTCTGGTTTCTTGAGGGCGTGCGCGGTGCGCGCAGATGTCACGGTGTGCTTTAGATCAGGGTGCGTATCTTGCGTATGATGAACCCAGTATTGTCCGAATTTCCATTGACCCGCTGGCCCCTGATCATGTCGGGCTTCTCCCTGGCCATGCTTTTGGGCGCCTGGGGTTTTGAATATATTGGACATTATGAGCCCTGCGCCCTGTGTTACGATCAACGCTATATCCACATGGCCGTTATCGCGCTCGGCCTGCTCAGCGGCATCCTGCTCAGCGTCAAACCGACCCTCGCGCGCTTTGCCTCTTACACGATCTTTCTGGTCTCCGCGGTGCTGGTTTATTCGGCAGCGTTTTCCGGCTGGCATGCCGGGATTGAGTATGGCTGGTGGGCCGGACCGGCGAGTTGTACGACCGGTACCCTCAATAATGTCGACCCGGAATCCATCATGCGAGCCCTGACCGGTGATCTGCATCCGCCCATGTGCGATGAAGCCACCTGGACGCTCTTCGGGATTTCCATGGCCGGCTATAATGCTCTGATCTCGGCTGGCATGGCTGC
The DNA here is from genome assembly GCA_042095695.1 of Maricaulis sp. Taxonomy (GTDB): domain Bacteria; phylum Pseudomonadota; class Alphaproteobacteria; order Caulobacterales; family Maricaulaceae; genus Maricaulis. The sequence goes on from JBELMP010000075.1 coordinate 5,315, forward strand.
AGTCTCATTCTTTGTGGGCTATCGGGGTCTGCGCGGATGACGGAGGCGGTCGACATCCCCCTGCCCGGCAAGCGGCGCAATGCCCGGCGTATCCGCGAAATGATCCGCGTCGATCACGCCGGCGAATACGGCGCAGTCGCGATTTATCGCGGACAACGCGCTGTCTTTCAGGGCCTGCCACACAAATCGCGCATTGTCGCCCAGCTCGAAGAGATGGAGGCCGATGAACAGCATCATCTCGACGCATTCGACGATCTCATTCGCAGCGGCCAGTCCCGGCCGACAGCACTGTCGCCCTTCTGGCAGCTTGGCGGCACGGCGCTCGGCGTCGTCACCGCACTAATGGGCGAGCGGGCTGCCCATGCCTGCACGGAAGCGGTCGAGACCGTGATCGAGGGCCATTACGCCGCCCAGGTAGAGGAATTGCGCGCCATGGGCGAGGATGAACTTGCCGCGCTGTTTGACCGCTTCCGCGAGGAGGAGGTCGCGCACAAGGATCTTGCTGTCGAGGAAGGGGCCAAGGAGGCACCGGGTTATCCGCTCCTCTCAGCCGTCATAAAGGCGGGCTGTCACACCGCGATCAAGATCGCCGAGAAGGTCTGATCTGCTATATACAGTGTCCATAACTCGCCGTGGACACTCATATGATCCGGATCTTGCTTGCCCTTACCGTTGCATTTGGCCTAACGACCTCCGCCCTGAGCCAGCCGCTCATTCTGCTCACCAATGATGATGGCTATGAGAATGCCGGGCTGCGTACCCTTGCCGAGGCCCTGAATGACGATTTCATCGTCCTGATTGCAGCGCCTCGGCGCAATCAGAGCGGCGCCAGCATGATGATCTCCGGACTGGGACGGACGGTTGAATGGTCCCAATTCGCCTTTGAGGGCGCCGCCGCCAGTTATTGGATTGATGCGAGCCCGTCCATCGCCGTTCACTGGGGCATATCCATGGCCGAACTTGAGTTCGGACGGCGCCCGGATCTGGTCATTTCCGGCCTGAATGCGGGCCGCAATGATGCCCAGTCGCATCATTATTCCGGAACGGTGGGCGCGGCACGCACCGGCCGGCTCTACGGCATTCCGTCCCTCGCCATCTCCCTTGAACGCGGCGACACACGTGACCCGGCCGGCGCTGCCGAATGGGTCCGCGCATTCGCGGGCACGCTGCTCGACCAGGAGCTGGACGTATTCCTCAACATTAACCTGCCCTTGGGCGACCTGGACGCTCAGACGGCCAGCCTGCTGACCTATCCGGCCGAACGGCGTCTGGAAATCATCGATCAGCGCGCCGCCCCGCTGACCGCCGGAACCGGCTTGCGCTCCGGCACGGCCGAGCTCGACTACCGGTTCACTGGCGAGGATGACGGTGTAGACAGCGACCAGGCCGTGCTTGATCGCGGTCTCATCGCAGTAACCCCGCTGGGCCTGGAAGGGTTTGACCTCGAACAGGCCGAGCGGATCTGGGAGAGCGAAATCCTCGACTAGCGCTACTGGACCGGTGACGTGGCCCCGTCAGTGCTTCCGCCGTCATTGCTGCCACCCTCATCACTGGTTGGCTGAGTGCCGGCACGACGCCCCTCAAAAGGCCCCGGATCCTCGCCCTCGCGCACCTTTGACATGCGATCACGCAATTCCTGTTCGCGCTCGCCCATGATTTCGAGCACCTTGTTGATATAGGCCTCGTTCTCCGTCGCCGGCACCGAACTGTCGAAGACATCGGCGACCTGACGCATTGACCAGCGATCAACCATGTCGAATTCATCCGCCATGGCCTGGGCGGCGGGGCGCTCAATGCCCAGCGCTTCCAGGGCCGACCGTCCGATCCGGATCGAGCTGTCATAGGTCTCGCGGATAATATCCCGACAACCGGCTTCCCAAAGCTCATAGACGTGGTGCCGGTCAACCGCACGCGCTACAACATGCGTGTCCGGACAAGCCTGGACGACATATTCAACCAGGCGTGTAATGTCTTCCTTGCCGTCGAGCGCAACGACCAGCAGCTTGGCCTCCTTGATCCCTGCTGCATTGAGCAGGTCGGGACGGGTCGCATCCCCGAAGAAGACTTTGTCGATCCCGAAAACGCGAAGATTATCGAGCTGTTTCGAGCTGAAATCGACCACGGTGGTCTCATAACCAGCGGCGCTCAGCATGCGGTCGACAATTCCGCCGACCCGGCCATGACCAGCGATGATGATGGGCTTGTCCTCATCCATATCATCGGCCTCGCGCCCCTGTTCGCCGGCGAAATGTTTGGCGATGAGCTTGTCGTGAAGAATGAAGAGTACCGGTGTCAGCAACATCGACATCGCGACCACAAGCGACAGGGTCTCGGCCACTGAGGTCGGAATGACGGAGCTGGCAACCGTGAAGGAGATCAGCACAAAACCGAACTCACCGGCCTGGGACAGGCCCAACGCCATCAGCCAGCGGTCCGACCCGCGGACATTGAAGATCACCGCGAGCATCCAGAGAATTGCGGCCTTGAGCGCCATCAAGCCGATGGTCAATCCAACCAGCATGCCTGGATTATCGGCCAGGAGCGCGAAATTAATTCCCGCCCCGACCGTCATGAAGAATAGTCCGAGCAGAAGCCCCCGGAAGGGGTCGATATCGCTCTCGAGCTCGTGACGATATTCACTATTGGCCAGAACGACGCCGGCGATGAATGTACCCAGCGCCGGTGACAGGCCGACCAGGGACATCAGCAGGGCGATCCCGATCACCATCATCAGGGCCGTGGCGGTGAAGAGTTCGCGCAGGCCGGCCCGGGCAATGAAGCGGAATAGCGGGCTGGTCAGGTACGAACCCGCGAAAACCACGAAGGCAATCGCACCGAAGGTTACAATGGCCGCCTGCCAGGGGCTGAGATTGGCAACCAGGCTGAGCGAAGACCCATGCCCGTCACCATGATGATCATCGCCATGATCTGCCCCGTGATTGTCTCCGTGTTCGGTGGCGGCATAGCTCGCCTCGCCCGCCACATCCATGAGTTCGGGCATGGCCAGCAGCGGGATGAAGGCGAGCATCGGGATCACCGCGATATCCTGGAACAGCAGAACCGAGAAGCTCGACTGCCCGCCCTCGCTTTTCATGAGACCTTTCTCATTCAGGGTCTGCAGCACGATCGCGGTAGACGACAGGCCGAGGACGAGGCCAATTCCCAGGGCAATGGTCCAGCTATGCCCGAACGCCATGGCAATCGCCATTACTGCGAGCGTGGTGATACTGACTTGCAGCCCGCCCAGGCCCAATAGCCGGGTGCGCATGCTCCAGAGGAGTTTCGGTTCTAGCTCCAGCCCGACCAGGAAGAGCATCATCACCACGCCGAATTCCGCGAAATGCTGGATGGAAATCACATCCACGCCGAGCCAGGCGAGGATCGGGCTGATGGCAATCCCCGCGAGGAGATAGCCAAGCACCGACCCAAGGCCCAGACGGGTCGCAATCGGCACGGCGACAACGCCGGCAAACAGGAAGGTGAAGGCAAGGAGTAGAAAATCGGTCATGCGGGGCCCGGGGATAGACGCTTGATGTCCCCACATAATCGCCTGCAAGGCGAATAGCTAGGCCCGCACTAGAATTCTCGCGACAAAGACAGGTCCAGCTCGGTTTCGGTCTTGGTCGCGCCATCCTCGGCATTGAACTCTTCAGCCGCCCGCAGGCTGGTCGCAAAGGACCACTGGCCGGCGATCGGCGTGCGCAGCACCACGACCTGCGACAGGCGTGAACTCGCACCGGCATAATAGATCGTATCGCTTTCAAGCACTGCCGAGGGCGTGATCTGCCAGTCAAAATCCGAGCCCGCCTCGACAACAGGATCCCAGAATTCATCGGTCGACATGCGTTCGGCCCGATAGCGCGCGCCCGTGCCGCCGCGCAATTGCCAGCGCACAGCCCGATCATCGACGGCCTGCCAGATCGCCCCGCCGGTGGCGAAGGCCGATCGTTCATAGCTGCCCACCTCGTCATCCTGGTAAGTGCCCGCAATGTAATAACCGATATCACTCTCATTGCGGCGCGACAGGCGCGCTTCCAGAAGCCAGTCGTCACGGCTGATGGCGCCATTGATCTCGGAGAAGGCATAGACGATCTGGCTATCGACCTGATAGCCGCCATTTTGTTCGCGATCGAGTTCGAGCGAGAAGCGGTAATCCTTTTCCTCGGTTTCACCGCGGCTGAGATTAAGGCCGAAATTGAGACGTCCGCTCCAATGGTCCGGCATTTTCGGCAGGGCGGTGCCCGGGATCCAGAGAACGCGGCCTGGCCGTGCTTCCGACCCAAAATCCGTCTCAACACCCGCCGATCCGGCCTCTTCCGCAGGCGCTGTTTCGCCCACCGCGCCGGTCGATATAGCGGCCGCATCCGCGAGGACAACCGCATCGGCCGGCGCTTGCCAGGCGGCCAAAAGAGCCAGCCGGTCAGGCCGCTCCATTGCCAGGAGCGCAAGGATATCGGCCTGGCCGGTCTCGCTCATGGCTGCGACCAGCTCCGCCGTGGCCAGAAAGGCGGCATCATCCTGGCGATCCGCTGCAGCCAGGAGAAGCGCTCGGTAATCATTGGATAAATCTGCCCGCACCGGCGCAGTCAGCAGGAGTATGGCGGTCAGGGTAGCGATAACACGAATAGGCATTTTACAGTCCGGATCTGGCTCGAGCGCTCTTTACTAACAGGCGGCGGTAAACGCAAAGCAAGCGGCGAAATTACGGCAAACGCGCGAGTTTTGCGAATTCCCGCCAGGCGCGAAATGGCACTTTCTTTTCCCCTCTACGGTGTGCGCGCATGCGGGAACGGCGAAGAAAGGTTACAAGATGTTTAGTGTTTTGGCGTCGTCTGGGGGACCTCCGCGCATGCGTATTATAGCTTTTCTGATTTTGGCCGCCCTGGCGGGCGCCATTGCCTTCAAGACCTGGAAATCTGACGGGGCCGATGCCGCGCCGGAAGAAGCTCCGGCCGAGGAAATCATTGTCGAGGACGCGGCTCCGGCAGAGGATGAGGCCCCGGCCGAAGATGCCGCTCCGGCTGAGGATGCCGCTCCGGCCGAGGAGGCTGTAGCCGAGGACGACATGTCTGCGGAAGACGCTCCGGCCGAGGATGACATGTCTGACATGGCCGATGAAGACGCCCCAGCGGAAGAGGCTGCGGAAGAGGCTGAAGCGACCGAGGAGTAATCCTCTTTCTCATCCCGTAGAGAATTGACGGCAGGGGGCGATGAGCATCGTCTCCTGCCGTTTTGGTTTCAGCGGTCCGGGTTTGACGCCCCGCAAAGACCTGCCGGAAACAAGGCCGGATAGAAAAACCGCCGAACCCAGCAAGGTCCGGCGGCTTCATTCGCGGTTGGTCGGTCCGGCCTGGATGGGCACAGCGACCGGAAAACATGTCAGGCGCGAAGGGCTGCCTTCGAGCAAGAGCACATTTTCGATCCAAGACCTGAACCTGCATAACCACTGATCATCGGATCACCTCCTTTCGTCTATTGCCGTTAAAGAAGAGGCTAGCATGCGTCGCCGCCGCGGCAAGACTTTTTCGGTCGGCGGACCGATGCCCGACCCGCCCGTATCTGCGTCAGCGCCTATTCGCCTTCATAGGGTCCGTGGTCATAGCTGACGATACGGCTCACCTGCCAACCGCTCGGCGTTTCCTGCCAGACATGCAGGAAGCGCCCGCGGCCATGCGGGGCGTCCGCACCATAATTGATGAAGTAATGCCGGCCGGTCTGAATGGCGCCATGCCCGGGCACGGGCCAGACTTCGACACTCTGCTCATCGAGAATCCGCTGGAAATTATTGCAGATTGAGGTTTCCACCGCCTCCACCATCGTCGCCTTGCCCGGCAGGACACCGTCAAGGTCATGATAGAATTCCACATCCTCTGCGACATAGGCCGAGAAAGTCTCGCCATCACACGTGTTAAAGGCGCCAAAGAGGGCCGCATCCTGGGCCATGATGATGGCGTGAAGATCCCTCGCCTCCTCCTCGGCCAGGGCGGATGGCGCCAGCAGCGCCGGCGAAACAGCCGCAAGGGCCAGGTGGGAAAGTCGTGACATGCTGTCTCCTTGTTCAATCACGCCCTCAGGCTAGGCGGGCCCGGCAGGCGCGGACAGAGGGAATGACGGCGGGGCGGTTCCGGGGGTGAGACAGGCTGACATGTCCCATGACCTTTTGGGGTCTGGGAGTGGGAGGCATGCGGGAGGCCGGACGGGCCTTGAAGTGTAGTAAGTGTGGA
>JBELMP010000076.1:0-11499 GCA_042095695.1 Maricaulis sp.
TGAGACGCGGCCGTGATCAGCGCCCGTCGCGTATGGTCTGCGCGAGCCAGCGCGGACTTGCTCCGTCCAAGCTCAGCCTCTGCCATATCCAGCCGGCGCAGCAAGAGCGCGACGATCAGCAGGCTCAGCGCGCTCAGCCCCACCGCGGCAAGACCCAGAACCAGCTGTATCATGCCGTCAAAAACGAATATCGATACGCCGAGTACAACCAGCCCTGGCACGCCCGCCAAGGTCAGATATCGCACGCGTCGTTGGGTCTCGTGAGGCAAGGCCATTGCGCTTCTCTAAACATGTCCCCGGCTGGATAAGCTGATCAAGCGGGTCTGGAAGACCGGATGAATAATTCGACTAGATAACCGCGCCCTGCCTGACTGGCAGAACCAGCGTGAAAACCGCACCTGTCTCAGGCTCACCCCAGGCCGTCAGCTCGCCGGAATGTCGCTCGGCAATCTTGCGGCAGGTCGCCAGCCCGACCCCTGTACCATCATATTCCTCTCGCCCGTGAAGTCGCTCGAACATGCCGAAAATACGCTCCGCATGGCGCGGTTCAAAGCCGATCCCATTATCAGTGATAGCGATACGGGCCACGGCGCCGCTCTCGCCAACTTCAACATGCCCCTCCACCGAGACCACTGGCGGCACACCCGGGCGGCGAAATTTGAGGGCATTGGCAAGCAAGTTGAGGAAGAGCTGGTGCATCTGGCCGGGATCCGCCTCGATCGCTGGCAGCTCACCAATCCGGACCGTCGCGCCTTCAGCGCTTATCCTCGGCTCAAGATCGGAGACAACATCCGCCAGAACTGCAGAGAGCTCTACCGGCAGGAAGGATGTGGTCTTGGAATTGACCCGCGAATAGCTCAGCAGATCATCGATCAGGCGACGCATGCGTCCAGCGGCATCCACCATCCGGGCCAGATAGTGCTGGCCGGTCTCGTCCAGATTGGCGGAATACTTGTTGTTCAGCCGCTCGCCGAAGGCCTGGATCTTGCGCAAAGGCTCCTGCAGGTCATGAGATGCAGCATATGCGAACTCCTGCAATTCCGCGTTGGAGCGCTTCAATTCCTGGGCATAGCGCCGCAAAGACAACTCGTCGCGCCGGCGCTTTGTAATATCGCGGAAGGTGATCACCGCGCCGAGTTCGAGATTTTCCGGATCGATCGGTGAGGTCGAAAACTCGATCGGTATGGGCTGTCCCGCCTTGGTCCAGAATACTTCGCGGTCGGAAGCCTCGATCGGCACACCAGCAGTGTGAATGGGGCATTCCTCCTTTGGATAAATCGAGCCGTCCCGATGCGAGTGATGAACGGTTGTATGCATATCCTTGCCAACCAGCTCGTTCTCCTCATAGCCGAGCATCTGGCAGGCGCGCGGATTGATAAAGGTCACGATGCCCCGGCCATCAATCCCGTAAATTCCCTCCGCGGCCGTCATGAGAATTTGTCGAACCCGGCGGTTGGCATCTTCCGTAGCTTGGGCTTTTTGACGAGAAACATTGCGATGCGCGCTGAACAATACGGCCAGGAGAATAAAAGACAGGGCCATCGCCACCGCGAAAACGCGCAACACCGCACGGGCCTGATTAGCGCCTGCAAGGGCTTCGGAAACTTCGATCTCCGTAATCACACCGAAATCATGTCGCGCATCCCAGACCCAGGCGCCCATGACCAGAATCCCGCGCGGATCTCGATAGCCTCGCAAATTTTCACCACGGCCATTATCGATGACCTGGCGGGCCGCCTCGGTCAGCGGCCAGTCCCGATAGGCTTGCCCCGGAAGACCAAGAACCGTGATGTCGAGGCCGGGGTCACGGGCCTGGAGATGCAGCAGTGAGGGATGACCTTCAGCGAGCAAGCCCGCCTCGATCATCTCCGCCTCATAACGAATATTGCTGAGCAGGCGTCCATCACGATCGACAATATAGGTATCACCGGACAGCCCGGTTCGGCCCACTTCAAAAGCCGCGCTATAATCGAGCAGCGGATCGATATTGAAAGCGAGATAGCCGTCGATGGGCTCGTCCGGCAGATTCGGATCGCGAATGGCGGCGACGGAATACATCGTCAGCTGCTCATCGCCGACTTCATCGGTAATGACAGGCGGTGTCAGGATTGCATCGGAAGCATTAAGGCGGACCGGGTCGACCAGACTCATGACCCGGCTGCGCGCGCCAATATGCTCCGGATCGCTCGAACGCAGAATAATACCGTCAGTCCCGATGACCTCATAGCCACGATATTGATACTCCTCGATCCAGCCATCGAGGACGACCTCGAGCCGACTGCCACCGCGCCGCCCAGTAATCCCAGCATCATTGGCCGTAACAGCATTGCGGAGCGAGGCCCGCGCCAGCGGGTGATGCGCCCAGACACGAATATGCCGTCGCTGCAATTGGGACCAGTCCTCAAACCGCTGGATTGTATTGGCCAGCACGGTCTGCAACGTCGCCGAATTGGTCTGGCGCGCGGAAGTCATCAAGGCGGTTTCACCAGCCATCACGGCGATCGCAACAATGACGATAAAGCCAACAGCGAGCACGCCGGGGAGTATTTGACTCAACCAGCCTTCAGACTCGTAGTCTTCCTGCCAGCCATCATCGCCTGGCTCTTTATCCGTGCCGCTGTGGTCAGCCATGCGAACTCATCGAATCTGCGTGCTGGAGCGAGTGTAGCCGTTCATGCCTTGCTTTCGACCCTCAAAACGCATTCTTGCGCCATTTCCGGGGCAAAATTCGGGACGAAGCAGTCAGCTTGGGTTCAGGCTGGCTGCCCTATCCAATGAGCGTGCGCCCCGCGGTGCACCGGAAAATGGCATTGCAACCCTCGCATGAATGTCGTGGACCGGTGCACCGCATCTTATTTTATGCACGGGGCCATTCTGCGCGAGAAATAGCGCTACCAGGTCTGCGAATACCCTCTATCCGCGACGTATTCAGCGAGCCGGCGGGCCGTCGCAGGCGATACGTCCCCGGGGGGATTGCCCGGATCAAACCAGGCGAACGCCTCTATCTCACCGGCATTATCCGTCGCGCAAGGCTCGAAGCTTGTGGCTTCGAAAAGTGCGATATGATCCCCCTTGAAGACAGCGTCATTACTCTGCAGTGCCAGCAAACGCAGCGGAGCAGTCGTTTTCAGGCCGACTTCCTCCGCCAGCTCGCGCGCGGCTGCCATCGATGTGGTCTCGCCCGAATCGACGCCGCCGCCCGGCAAGTGCCAGCCATGAATATAGGTGTGCTTGACCAGAATGACCTGACCATCATCCCGCCGGGCGATAATGCGCACGCCAAGTGTCATGCCCCTGCGAAAACGCCACCAGATATGGAAGACGGGCCGCAAAACCGGCTCCAGCATTTTCCGCCAGCTCATACCGACACCTCCGCTGGCCAGAAGCCGAGAGGCGCGCTATGTACGCGGTAGAACCTCACTACTCGGGATAGTCTCATGTACGCACTGATTGCCATTGGTCTTGTTGCCGGTCTGTTCGCGATCCTCAATCTGATCGAATATCACCGCCTCGACTAGAACCTCACTCAGGTCCCAAGTCCAACCATGTCAGCACCTCTGTATCTCGGCTTGATCCTTGGCGGGATCGTGATTCTCCTGTTCGCGGGAGACTTTCTGGTGCGTGGAGGAGCGGCGCTGGCCCGTCGCTGGCATTTGCCACCGCTGCTGGTTGGTCTGACGATCATCGCCTTCGGCACATCCGCTCCGGAGCTGGTTGTCAGCATTCAGGCCTCCCTATCCGGCGCGCCCGGGCTGGCGCTCGGCAATATTGTCGGGTCGAATATCGCCAATTTCCTGCTTGTTCTGGGCCTGCCGGCGATCTTTGGTCCAATTGTGACATCGACGCCCGGCGTAAGGCGAAATGCCGTCATCGCACTTGCAGCATCAATTGCACTCGTCGTGGTCAGCCTGGACGGTGTAATCACTTATGGTGAGGGAGCTGCACTTTTCGCGGCCATCATCATCTACATTCTGATCCTGGCTGCACAGGCGCGACGCCATACCGATGATCCCGCCATCGCCGAGATGACCGACATTGACGGGATGGACGGCCTGCCAAAACGCTGGGCCAGCATTCTGGGTGCCCTCCTGATCGGCCTTATCGGCCTGCCGGTCGGTGCTCAAATGATCGTGGTTGGCGGTACCGAAGCGGCGCGGGCCCTGGATATCGATGAATCGCTGATCGGACTGACAGCGCTCGCCTTCGGCACCTCGCTGCCAGAATTGGCGACGGTGATCATGTCTTCAATCCGCCGCCAGGCGCAGCTGGCCATCGGCAATATTCTCGGGTCCAACATCTTCAATGTTTTCGCTGTCGGCGGGGCGACTGGAATTGCTGCGGGGATGGCCGGCCTTACCCTGCCTGTCCCGGACGCATTCTTCAGCCTGGATTTCTGGGTGATGCTGGGTTCGAGCGTGATTATCGCAGCGCTGGTCCTTGTCCGGCACCCGATCAGTCGATTGATCGGGCTAGGCCTTTTCGTCGGCTATCTCGCCTATATCGCGCTGCTGGCGCGGGCGATGCTGCACCTCTAACGCGAGAGCGGCCCTAGCGCTTTTTACGAAACCGCGTCAGACCCACAGCTTCGGCGTCCGGATAGGCATCAGGCTTGCGCGTCGTGACCTGTGCGGCAATCACCGCATCGGGCTCCAATGCGATATCCAGAATGATGCCGCAAAGGGTTTCCTGAAGATCGAACTGCCGGGATTCGAGCTCCTTGATCCCGTTCAGGAGATAATCGTAATCGATGACAGTGGCGATATCGTCGCTACCATCCCAGGCCTTGTTGACGACGGTCACGGCATCAACAAGTACGCGCTGTTTCACACCACGCTCATAGTTATGGATACCGATTTCGACATCCATTTTGACGCCTTCGAGACGATAGATGAAAACATCCTCGCCCGTGGCATTCGCGAGCGCGTTTTCAATGACCTGATCCAGTCGCAAACCTATTCCTCCGGCACGCCGGGCGCATACATCACGTCGCGATCACGCGCGTCGAGATGCTGACCCCCATCAATAATCATCGTCTCGCCTGTCATAGACGGTGTGGCAAGGATGAAGCGCACCGCGCGGATGATGTCCGCAGGTGTCGAGCCGCCCTGCATCGGGTTGAGACGGTGCGCCCGCTCGAACTCCGCCTCGGACTGCCCGCCGGAAGGCAGGGTGATACCCGGCGCGATCGCATTGACCCGAACGCGCGGTGCCAGTGCCATGGCCATGGTCGTGGTTGCGCCCAGCAGCGCATATTTGGACAGGGTGTAGGAGAAGAAGTCCGGGTTCAGATTAAAGAGTTTTTGATCCAGAATATTGATGACGCAGCCCGTCGCGCGCTCAGCATGGCGCTCAGCCATGGCGGAAGCGAGCAGAACCGGTGCCATGAGATTGACCCGCATGGCCTCTTCAAGCGCCGGAGCCGTCACCGCTTCCGGACGGTCCATCTCAAAGATCGAGGCTGAATTGATCAGCGCGTCTACACGCCCGAGCCCTGCCATGAAATCGCGAACCGCGGCGACATTGCCCAGATCGAATTGTGCAGTCGAAGCGCGACCGCCACCGGCCTGGATCGCAGCCTCCAATGCCCGGGCATCTGTACCGGAATGATTGTAGTGAATGATGACATGCCAGCCATCCTCACCCAGTGCCTGGGCAATTTTGGCACCTAAACGCTTGCCGCCGCCGGTAACCAGCGCGATCTTGTCAGCCATGATTCCCTCAGATTCTCCGTCAGCCCCGATAGATGCGCCAGGCAATGGCGAGAGGCAATCTCTCACCGGACCCAGGCTCATCGCCGAGGAGGTTAAACGCCTGCCGCCACGGCCGGGCGTTTATCGCATGATGGGCGAAGATGGAGAGGTTCTCTATGTCGGCAAGGCCCGCAATCTGAAAAACCGCGTCAGCAATTATGCGGCGGGCCGCGGACATTCCAATCGCATCGCCCTGATGATCGCCCTGACACGCTCCATGGAATTCGTTGTCACGGAAACCGAAACCGAGGCTTTGCTGCTGGAAGCCAATCTGATCAAGCGCCTCAAGCCACGTTTCAACATTCTGCTGCGCGACGATAAGAGCTTTCCCTATATTTTGATCCGCAGGGATCACAGCGCTCCGCAATTGCTCAAGCATCGCGGCGCGCGCAAGGCCAAGGGTGATTATTTCGGTCCTTTTGCCAGTGTCGGTGCGGTCAATCACACGCTCAACACGCTGCAAAAAGCGTTTCTGCTGCGGACCTGTTCCGACAGCGTCTATGAGGGCCGGACCCGCCCCTGCATGCTGTATCAGATCAAACGCTGTGCCGGTCCTTGCGTCGACCTGGTCCAGCCGGATGCCTATGCGGAACTCGTCGATGAGGCGCAGGCTTTTTTGCGCGGCAAGTCAAACGCTCTGCGCGAAGATCTGCAGACCCGCATGCAAACCGCCTCGGATGCGCTGGATTTCGAGACGGCGGCCCGCCTGCGCGACCGGATACGGGCGATTGCGGCCGTGACGACGGATCAGGGGATCAATCCCGCCGGCGTCGAGGAGGCTGATGTGATCGCTGTCGCGCAGGATGGCGGACGGTCTTGTGTTCAGGTCTTCTTCTTCCGGGTCGGCCAGAATTGGGGCAATCAGTCCTTCTTTCCAAAACACGACCAGGATGCCGAGCCTGACGAAGTACTCGCCGCCTTTCTCGCGCAATTCTATGACGACAAGCCAGCGCCGGGGCAGATTCTGCTGTCCCACCCGGTAGCAGAGGCCGAGCTTCTGGGGGAGGCGCTCTCCCTGCGTGCCGAGCGCAGGGTCAGCCTGGCAACGCCGCAGCGCGGCGAGAAACGCAAGCTGGTCGATCAGACCCTGCGCAATGCGCGAGAGGCACTTGCAAGGCGCTTGTCGGAAAGCGCGAGCCAGGCGCAATTGCTGGCCGGCGTCCAACGCATTTTCGAACTGGAGGACCTGCCCCAGCGGATCGAGGTGTATGACAATTCCCATATCCAGGGAACCAACGCGCTGGGCGCAATGATCGTCGCCGGGCCGGAAGGGTTTGAGAAGACCCATTATCGCCGCTTCAACATGAAGGGCGATGACGCGGCAACCAATGATGACTTCGCGATGATGGCGGCGATGATGCAGCGTCGCTTCTCCCGGCTGCTCAAGGAACGAGACGAGGGTGCGCCGGTGCCCGACCTGGTGCTGATTGATGGCGGCAAGGGGCAGTTATCAAGCGTGATGGCGGTGATCGAGGAGCTTGGGCTGACCGATATCAAGATTGTGGCGATCGCCAAGGGCCCTGAACGCGATGCCGGTCGTGAAGCCTTCTACCTGCCCGGCAAGGCGCCGTTCAAACTGCCGCAAAAAGATCCGGTCCTCTACTATTTGCAGCGCCTGCGCGACGAAGCGCATAGCTTCGCCATTGGGGGTCATCGCGCGAAACGCAAAAAAGCCATATCGGACAACCCTTTGGATGACGTTCCAGGTATTGGTCCGACCCGCAAGAAAGCACTTCTCACTCATTTTGGTTCTGCAAAAGCGGTGCGGAATGCTGCGCTCGCCGATCTCGAAGCGGTTGACGGGGTATCGAAAGCCATGGCCAAACGGATACATGACTGGTTCCAACGCTAAGGCTCTGAAGGGACAGATCCCCAACGCCTTGACCCTTTTACGCATTATCCTCGCTATCGCGGGGGCGGTCGGGCTGTATCTGTCCTTTCGCTGGTCGGAGAGCCTGCAGACCCCGCCCTGGCTGGGTGAGCCCTATGCGGTCATCAATGGGCTTGGCGTGTTTGCCATCCTGGCCTTTGTGATTGCAGCCGCAACAGATTGGCTGGACGGATTTCTGGCCCGGCGCTGGTCGGCCGCGACCGCACTCGGCGCCTTTCTCGACCCGATTGCCGACAAGCTGCTCATCAATGGCTATCTGCTGGTTTATGTGGTGATACTTGATATCCCAACCGAAATCCTTGTTCCGGTTGCCGCGATCATTCTGCGAGATGTGGTCATCACCGCCCTTCGCTGGGCCAGTCCCAAAGGGCCGGGTGAGGCCATACCGGTTTCGCTGACGGCGAAGATGAAGACCGCCCTGGCGATGCTGGTCGCCGGCTTCCCCCTCGCCGCCGCGATTTTCGGCATGCACAATTCAGACATTGCACTTTTCGGCTGGATTGCCGCACTGTGGCTAACAGCGGCCCTTACCCTGCTGACCGGTCTTGAATACTGGCGCAGGCCTTCGGCTTAGCGCGGAAAGGCTGGAATGGACGACGCGATCGAAAATGCCCACATCCTGGTTGTCGATGATGACGACCGCATCCGCAGCCTGCTCAAGCGCTTCCTGCAGGAGCGCGGATATCGTGTCTCGACCGCGCCGCATGCCGAGAAAGCCCTGGCGACGCTGGACGCGCTCGAATTCGATCTTCTGGTCCTTGACGTGATGATGCCGGGGATGGACGGCTTCGACCTGACCCGCGCTGTGCGAACCGCCTCAGAGACCCCGATCCTGCTCCTCACTGCGCGCGGCGAAGCAGAGGACCGGATCAAGGGCTTGTCGCTGGGCGCGGATGATTATCTCGCCAAACCCTTCGAGCCGGAAGAATTGATCCTGCGCATCAATGCGATCCTGCGCCGGACCAAGCCGGTTACGAATGCGTTCAGCCAGGTCCAGTTCGGCGATTGGCGTTTTGATCTCGAGCGCGAGCAATTGCATCAGGGCGAGACCCTGGTCCGCCTGACCGGCGGCGAGGCTGCGCTTCTGTCCGCCCTCGCCTCGAGCGCGGGCCAGACCGTATCGCGCCTCACCCTGTCTGAACGGACCGGAAGCGGCGAGCGCGCTGTCGATGTGCAGGTCACGCGCCTGCGCCGCAAGATCGAGCGCGATCCCAAGGAACCCATCCACCTTCAGACCGTGCGCGGGGAAGGCTATCGCCTGGTCGCCGACCCGCTTTTCCAGGATTAGAGGGCGCGGATGAGCCTGCTTCGTCGCATCACCCCGAAAGGCCTGTTCGCGCGAACCCTGCTGATCATCGTTCTGCCGGTCGCCCTGATGCAGGTGGCCGTCGCCTGGTCATTCTTTGAAGAGCACTGGGAAACCGTGACCAGTCGTCTCTCCGAAGGTGTCGCCGGCGATGTCGCCATGATGACCACCCTGTTTGAACAGGACGACCCGGGCAATCCTCAATTCGATCGCCTGTCAGAAACAGCCTATGCCACCATGCGTCTCTCGGTGGAGTATCGTGAGGGTGACAGCTTGCCGACATCGCGGCGATCCTCCTTTTTCCGCACGCTTGACCGGACCTTGCGCAGCGCCCTGTCCGATCAGATCACCCAGGAATTCTGGTTCGATACCACGCGCTATCCCAGCTATGTCGATATCCGCGTCGAGGTTGACGGGGGCGTTCTGCGCTTCATCGCGTTGCGCGAGCGGGTATTTGCCACGACAGGCCATATCTTCCTGCTGTGGATTATTGGCGCCTCGACCCTGCTCACCGCCGTATCAATTGTCTTCATCCGCAATCAGGTCAAGCCGATCCGGCGCCTGGCCGATGCGGCCGAACAATTCGGACGCGGTCAGGATGTGGCGCATTTCCGACCGGCCGGAGCCACAGAGGTCCGGCAGGCCGCCCACGCCTTCCTGGAAATGCGGGCGCGCATCAAACGCCATCTCGAACAGCGCACCGCCATCCTTGCCGGGGTCAGTCATGATCTGCGAACACCGCTCACGCGCTTGCGGCTGCAACTGGCCCTGATGCCGGACAGTCCGGAACGCGAAGATGCCAAGCGCGACATCGCGGCGATGGAAGACATGCTGGACGAATATCTCGATTTCGCGCGCGGCCAGATGATTGAGGAAACCGCGCCGACCGATATTGGCGCGCTGGCCGAACAAGTTGTCGAGGATGCCCGCCGGCTGGAGACCGAGATCGATTTTGTCGCCGAACCCGACCTGCTTGCCGAGGTCAGGGCCTCCACGGTCGAACGCGCCCTGTCCAATATCGTCGGCAATGCGGCCAGTTTTGGCGACAAGCTCGCCGTCAGCGTCCGCAAGACCAAGTCGCGGGTCGAAATCATTGTCGATGACAATGGCCCGGGCATTCCCGAAGACCAGTATGACGAAGCCCTCAAACCCTTTTCGCGACTGGATGAAAGCCGCAATCAAAACCGCAAGGGTGTCGGGCTGGGTCTCGCCATCGCGCGGGATGTTGCGCGCAATCATGGCGGCGAGCTCCGCCTCGACCAGAGCCCGCTGGGAGGATTGCGCGCAATTTTGAGCCTGCCGGGCTAGACCACTCATCGGAATGAATAGGAGAAGCGCGGATCAATTGACGCTGGGAAACCGGCCGTTCAGGCTCAAGCCGTATGCCCCCTGACACTGCCGGTTTATGGATACACAAAAGTTTCGCCAAAGTCGGATTGTGCGTGCGACAACAGACCGATACCCTGTTTTTGAGACAATGAAACCGGCGTCTCCTGGGGGTGTAAAGTGTTAAAATCTTTGGCTTTCTCAGAGATTGATATGACGCCCCTGCGGGCGGCGCTCAGATCGTTGAACCTTGTACGTCCGAACCCTGAGCCATTTGAGTATGGAGTAAGTAATGTCTGATATCGGTCGCGCTTTTGGAGCGCTTGTTGTGGCCGCTGGCCTGGGTGCCGGCGCGGTATTCGCAGGCCCTTTCCTGAGCGGATCGGATGAGTATTCCGGCTCGGATCAAAGTCGAGATGAGACTGTTTCGACCGCGGAGCCGCCCGCCGACACCCCGTTGAGCGCCTATCGAGCCCGCGAAGCCGGGGCCAGCAATGATGCGAGCTTTATCAATCAGATGTGTGGGTTGACGGAAATCTGGAGTGGTGGGCAGGCACATCTCGAGCTTATCGGTGAAGCGCCCGGGCAATTCTCCATTTTGCGCGCGCCCGCCGGAGACATGTCCCTATTCGAGCGATACGCATCCTCTGCGGACAATTTACACGCCTTTCCCTATTATAACGAAGTCTATATTCAAAACGCTTCCGGTCGCTTCAGCGCCCGGAATTTCCTGCTTTCTGAAACAGGCGAAGTGGACTTTAGCGGGCCGCTTTTCAATGCCGCCAGGTTGACCGTGCAATGTCAGGACGAAGACGCTGCGCGCGACACCGCGAATGCGCTGAATGACCTCTTCACCAGTCGCGGGTCTGACGGTGACAACGTCAGGGCCGGCGTCCGGGCCTTCTCAGTCGGCAATGCGGTAGATGAGCGCGAATACGTCGATGAGCTGGTTAATGCATGCAGTGCAGCGAGCGATCTTGAAACACTGCCGGCAGGACGACGCATCCTGATCGGTGCCCGCCTCGACCCGCGCGGGCAATATGGCGCGGATGTCGTCAGAGATATGTCAGGCGAAGCGCTGGGCGGTGAAGCGACTCCCATTCTCGATCTTCAGATCGCCCAAATCGATGTTGAAGGCCTTTATGCATCGATTGAAAGTCATGCTGTCCCAATGACGGATTGGACGGACCTTCCAAGCTCGGAAAGCGGCTTCAGCCCCTTCTTCC
>JBELMP010000077.1:0-11232 GCA_042095695.1 Maricaulis sp.
GCTCAAACGGTCATAGAACAAGGGCAGCCAGTGCTCGACGCCGATCGGGCGGATCCCGGCGCTGACCTGCTCATAAACCGGATCACCCTGTACGGCGCCGAAACTGCGAACGAAATCACGCCGGAAATGGGAAATGGCGGCATCGTCCAGATGCACTTCGCTGACCGGTTCGAAGGCCAGATGATCAAGTTGGCGCAGGGATCGCTGGGTTTCCGGATCGAACGCGCGGATCGATTCCAGCGCATCGCCGAAAAAATCAAGCCGGACAGGCTCTTCTCGACCGGGCGAGAACACATCAATGACCCCGCCGCGCACGGCATAATCGCCTGGCTCAACAACCGTGGTTGCCCGGGCATAGCCATTGATCTCAAAATGAGATTTCAGCGCGTCCGTATCCACGACCTGACCGGGGCGCAGCATATAGCCGGACCCGCGCATGATATCGATCGGCGCGGCGCGCTGTGTTACAGCGGCGACTGTGGCTATGACTGCCAAGCTTTCCGCATCCCCCGCTGATGCCAATCGGCTCAGTGTTGCAGCGCGCTGCGCAGCAATGCGGGGCGATGGTGAAATCCGGTCATAGGGCTGGCAATCCCAGGCCGGCAGCCGCAGGATTTCCAGATCCGGTGCGAAGAAAGTCAGAGCAGCCGCAAAGGCCGCAGCGCGCGAGTCATCGCGGGCGATAAACACATTGACCCCGCCACGCAGTCTGATCGTATCTGCGAATAAAAGCGCGTCGAGCCCCTCCGGGGCGCCGCAAATCATGGCCTGCCCCTGGGCCCGGGCCATCATCTCAATTTCAGTCATAGGATCCGTTAAGTGTCAGGACTTTGGTCCGTCACCGAATTCCGCATCCTGGTCGACGCGAAACGCCTGGAGGGCATGCATGACAGAGCCGTCAAATTCACGCGGCACCGGCTCACGACCGATAATCCACGCATAAATGTCCTGGTCCGGCTGATCAAGCAAATGCTCGAATGCCTGCACATCATCCGCACTCATCGCATCGAGATTGGCATCAGCAAACCGGCCAAGAATGAGATCGGCTTCCTTGAAGCCGCGGCGCCAGGCCCGGATGCGGAGTTTTTTACGTCGAATGTTCAGCATATCTGTCATGCTGCGGATATAGGGCTGGATTGCTTTGTCGTCGACCGCTGGTCTGCACCGAAACTCCCGCTAAGCTGGGCTTATGCGCCCGGAGATTCTCTACCCGCTATTCCAAGACAGCACCGCCCTGCCCGGTATTGGCCCGCGGCTGGCCGCCCTGCTGGAAAAAACCGCAGGGCCACGCGTGCGCGATATTCTATTCCTGCGCCCGAGCGGTCTCGTTGACCGGACCAAGCGCGTCACCGCCGATACCGCACCGGACGGTGAAATCGTGACCCTGGAAGCACAGGTCGACGAGCATATTCCCGGACGGCGCAAGGGGCAGCCCTACAAGGTCCGGCTTTACGATCCGAGCGGTTATCTACACCTCGTCTTCTTCCATGCACGACCGGACTATCTCAATAAGATCCTGCCGCCCGGCGAAACCCGGCTCATTTCGGGCAAGGCTGAGCGTTATGGCTCGGAGATCCAGATTGTTCACCCTGATCTGGTCGCGACGCTTGAGGAGGCTGAAACCCTGCCGCTCCTGGAACCGGTCTATCCTTTGACCGCCGGCCTGACCTCAAAAACAGTCCGAAAAGCTGTTGATGGCGCACTGACCGTGTGTCCGGAGCTGCAGGAGTGGATCGATCAAAGTCTCATGCAGCAACGCCGCTGGCCGGATTTCCGAACGGCGTTACAAAAAATGCATCGCCCGGATATGCCGTCGACTTTGGACGCTGAAAGCCCGGTTCGGCAAAGATTGGCATTTGATGAGATTTTCGCCCGCCAACTGGCCCTGCAACTGACCCGGTCCCGTCGCCGCGCCACAAGCGGTCGCCGGCTTGACGCCACCGGTCAATCTGTCTCGCGCGTGCTGGAGGCTGCCCCCTTCACCCCAACGGGTGCTCAATTGCGCGCCTTTGACGATATCAAGGCCGACCTTGCGAGCTCCGACCGGATGACCCGCCTGCTTCATGGCGATGTCGGTTCAGGCAAGACCTTCGTCGCCGCCCTCGCCTGCGCTTATGCGGCAGAGGCAGGTGTTCAGAGTGCCATCATGGCGCCAACCGAAATCCTGGCCCGCCAGCATGCCAGATCGATTGGAGACGCCTTGGCGCCCGCCGGGATTCGCACTGTAACCCTCACTGGCAGGGACAAAGGCCGCGGGCGGGCTGAAATACTGGCCGAGATTGCCTCCGGTGAGGCGCAAGTCGTTTGCGGCACGCACGCCCTCTTCCAGGATGATGTCACTTTTAACCGGCTGGGTTTTGTAACAATTGACGAACAGCACCGCTTCGGGGTCAGCGATCGGATGCGGCTCAGCGCCAAGGGCGAACGTCCGGATATATTGGCGATGACAGCGACACCCATTCCGCGCACCCTCGCCCTGGCGGTCTATGGCGATATGGATGTTTCGCGGCTGGATGAAAAACCGGCCGGGCGCATACCGCCCAAGACCCGCCTGCTGTCGCTGGACCGTCTGGACGAGGTCGTCGCCGGCGCCCAGCGCGCGATCGATCGCGGCGATCGCTTATACTGGGTCTGTCCGCTGGTTGAAGACAGCGAAGTATCAGATCTTTCATCCGCAGAGGATCGCTACCGGCATCTCCAGGCGGTCTTCGGCCCCGAACGTGTCGCGCTTTTGCATGGCCGGATGAAGGCCGCGGAGAAGGAAGAGATCGCCAATCGGTTTCGCGCCGGAGAGATCGACATTCTGGTCGCCACCACGGTAATCGAAGTGGGTGTCGATGCCCCGGATGCAACCATTATCATTATTGAGCATGCCGAACGCTTTGGCCTCGCGCAGCTCCACCAATTGCGCGGACGCGTCGGTCGCGGCGACAAGCCCTCCTCTTGCCTGCTGCTCTATAAGGGACCGCTGGGCGAAGTCAGCCGGGCCCGTCTGGAAATCATGCGTGACACGGATGACGGGTTTCGCATTGCCGAGGAGGACTGGCGCTTGCGCGGCGAAGGCGATGCCCTCGGGTTGCGGCAAAGCGGGCTGCCGGCCTTTCGCCTTGCCGATCTCGACACTCATGCCGACCTGATACCCGTGGCCAATGATCTTGCCCGCCTGATTGTGGAGCGCGATCCCGACTTTACCGGTGAGGCCGCCAGCGCGCTGCGCACCCTGCTCTACCTCTTTGAACAGGATCAGGGCATCAGGCTCTTGCGATCAGGCTAGTCTTTTACGTGATCGGGCAATTCCGCCTGAACCTCTTCGGGCAGCCGGTCCGGCGTGACCATGCCAAAGGAAATGATCAGCTTGGCGGCTTCTTCCACCGACATATTGACCGGGGTGGTGTTCGAGCGCGGCGTGTAAAGCAGGAAACCTGAAGTCGGATTGGGCGTGGTCGGGACGAAAAGCGCAATTACATCGTCCGATATGTTTTCGCGGAGCACCTCATTTCCTTCGGCCGAGACGAAGGCAACCACGTAGAGGCCTTTCATCGGGTATTCGATCAGCACCACCTCCTTGAAGGAGTTCTGCTTGCCACTGAAAACGGTTTCAACAATCTGTTTCAAGGCGCCATAGACATTGCGCACCAGGGGTACGCCAGTCACAACACGCTCCCCAATCCCGATAACCGAGCGACCGAGGAAATTCGCCGCCAACGCCCCCAAAGCGGTCAAAAGCACGACAGCGATCGCAACTCCAAGGCCCGGGATTGTGAAATCTCCTGGCAGATAAGTCTCCGGATTATAGCGCGCGGGAATAATCGGCTTGACCACGCGATCAACGAACCCGACAAAGCTGATGATCAGGAAAGCCGTAACGCCCAATGGCGTGGCGATGACGATTCCCGTTAAAAAATTGTTGCGTAGCCAACGAAACATAATGTGTCACTTTAGAAATTGCGGGGATGCGAGACGACTGGATCGTCCTTGCACCGAGAATTGGGCATGCTCAAGGCAACACCGATCAGTTGCGAAGCTTAATTCTGTCGGCATCATAGACTGACTCGCAGGAAGGATAAGCCGTGAACACGTTTCGCATTGCCCGTTGGCTGGTACTGACCCTCATTGGCGGCTTCTTGCTGATTGCGCTGCTGACGATCTGGCTGCTGCGGGAACAGGTTTATCAGACTTTCCAGGACCCCGGGGAACCCTTTCAGACCTATTCGCCGCCGGATCCTGCAGACTATGCCGACAGAACCGGCTGGTTCGTTCTCGGGGATGACGCAGAAGATACGCTGCCGGCGGTCTTCTTTATCCATTCCACCACCTATTCCGGCGGTGCCAACTGGAATGCCGAGCTCGACAAGGAGCGCGCCAATACTGCCGTCGAGCGCGATATCATTCCCAATTATGCAGCCCCCTTCCTTGGCGGCGGTGATCTCTATATCCCGCGCTATCGTCAGGCTGCGCTTTATACTTTCATGAATAATCGGGAGGACAGCGTGCTGGCGCGCCAGTTCGCGGCTGATGATGTCAGTCGTGCCTTCACGAGTTTTCTCGCTCGCATTGATGGCAACCGGCCCTTTATCATTGCCGGCCTTGGCCAGGGCGGATTGCACGCCCTGCACATTGCCATGACCCATCTTTCCGAGAATGAGGAATTGCGGGCCCGGCTGGTTGCGCTCTATGTGCTGGAACACCCGGTGGCTATCGACCTCATGGAGACCCGTCTGGCCAACCTGCCGGCCTGTGAGACGCCGGAAGATGTCCGCTGTGTCTATGCCTTCTCACATGCCATGCCGGAGGAAGCGCGCAGGCTGCGCATCCTGACCGAGCGCACCATGAGCTGGACGCCGGACGGGCGCATGGACTTTGTCGACGGCCGGCGTCTGCTTTGCACCAACCCGTTGTTTTCAGAGCCGTCCAATCAGTACGCCTCCGCGCGCTTGCATCGCGGCGGTGTCGCCGCCATTGATCTCGAACTCGGTGCCAGCCCGGCCCCCCTGCCCCAGCAAACCGGGGCGCAATGCATGGATGGTGTGCTGTTCACCGAGCGCACAAGCTCCAGCCTGCTGCGCCGCCCCTCGCGCATCGCCGAGGATTTCCGCGAACCGCCATACAATCTTTTTTACGAGGATATCCGTCTTGATGCGGCGCGCCGCAGCCTGGTCCTGACCACAATCCTGCAGGAAGAGCGCCGCTGGGCACCGCCACTGGATGGGCCGGAGGCCGTTGAAGAGGCTCCGGTAATCCCCATCCCTGATCAGCGTGGCGGCTAGCGCTTATAGCCCTTGGTCAAAGCGTCATAATCCAGCAGGCGATTGACCAGCTCTTCAAACTGATCGAGCGGAACCATGTTTGGCCCGTCAGACGGCGCGTTGTCCGGGTCCGGATGCGTTTCCATAAATACAGCGGCAACGCCAACAGATACGGCCGCGCGCGCCAGATAGGGCACGAATTCGCGCTGTCCGCCCGATGTGGCCCCCTGCCCGCCAGGCTGCTGGACCGAATGGGTTGCGTCGAAAACAACGGGCGCCCCGGTCTGTTCCGCCATCACCGGCAGACCGCGGAAGTCCGTCACCAGCGTATTATAGCCAAAACTGGCGCCACGCTCGCAAGCCATCGCATTGGGATTGCCTGCCGCCTGGATCTTGCCCAGCACGTTTTTCATATCCCAGGGCGCCAGGAACTGACCCTTTTTCACATTTAGCGGCAGGCCGGTCTTGGCGGCAGCAATGAGCAGGTCCGTCTGGCGACACAGGAAAGCCGGAATCTGGAGAATATCGACAGCCTGAGCGGCAATCGTGCACTGCTCTGCCGTATGGATATCAGTGAGGACGGGCAGGCCGCTGGTTTCGCGAATTTCCCGGAAAATCGGCAAAGCGGATTCCAGACCCACACCGCGCTGGCTCGACAGGCTGGTACGGTTCGCCTTGTCGAAGGAGGTCTTGTAGATGAGGCCGACATCCAGACGGTCTGCAATCTCACGCAATTGCTGCGACACTTCCAGGCCATGTTCCCGGCTTTCCAGCTGGCACGGACCGGCAATCAGGGTCAGTTTGCGATCATTACCGATTTCAATCGGTTCCTGGCCCGGCCGCGGGACTTGAATGACGGAATTTTGTTCGCTCACGGACTCGCTCCTTTTCCAGATCGCGCTGTACTGATCACGGTGTGATCTCAGCGCGCCTTCCACGCGTAGACATATAATGCACTAACTAACGGACATTCGGTACATGGCAACTGCCGCAACCAGCGCCCCGGGACTTGTCTGGTTCAAGCGCGACCTCCGACTGGCGGACAATCCTGCGCTACACGCGGCGGTAAAATCCGGCCGCCCGCTCCTGCTGGCCTATATCCGCGACGCAGATGCCGAGCTGCGGCTGACACCCGGAGCGGCGAGCGATTGGTGGCTGCATGGCTCTCTGGAAGCGCTGGCAGGCGCGATCGCGCGTTGCGGAAATCGCCTGCAGTTCTATTCCGGCGACCCGGCGCAGATCATCCCGCAACTCTGTACACGCTTCGGCATCGAAGAAGTTTTCTGGAACCAGTCATTCCTGCCCTGGGTCGACCAGCGCGACCGGGAGATCGCCCGCGCTCTGTCGGCTCGTGACTGCCAGCCGCGTGTCTTCCGCTCAAGTGTTTTGCTCGATCATGCCACAACCCTGTCCAAGACGGGTACGCCCTTCAAAGTCTTCACGCCATTCTGGAAAAGCGCGATCCGCGATTTCGCGTGTCCGCGGAGCCTGCCATCGCCGGACAAGATTCGCGCACCTGAACGCTCGCCGTGTGAGAGCCTGGAGAGCTGGCAACTCCTGCCTGACAAGCCGGACTGGGCCGCCGGTTTGCGCGCACACTGGATGCCGGGAGAAGCGGCTGCGCACGACCGTCTCGATACTTTCATAAAGACCGCGCTGTCTGGATATAAGGATGAGCGCGACCGACCGGATCTGGCCGGCACGTCCCGGCTCTCACCCCATCTCGCATTCGGCGAGATTTCGCCGCGCCAGGTCTGGAACCGTATGGACCGGGCGATCGCGGAAGGCGCATCCGTCTCCGCGGTGGAGAAGTTTCTCAGCGAGATCGGCTGGCGCGAGTTTTCCTACTATCTCTTCCATCACTTCGGTGATCTGAGATGGAACAATTTCAACTCCCGTTTCGACAACTTCCCTTGGCGCGATGCGCCCGCGGCGCTGAAACGTTGGCAGCAGGGTCGCACGGGCATTCCCCTGGTCGATGCCGGCATGCGTGAATTATGGACAACGGGCTGGATGCATAACCGGGTCCGCATGATCACCGCATCCTATCTGATCAAGCATCTGGGCATTCACTGGAAAGACGGGATGCGCTGGTTCGAGGACACGCTGGTTGATGCAGATCCGGTTGTGAACGCTACAAGCTGGCAATGGGTTGCGGGCAGCGGCGCAGACGCTGCCCCCTATTTTCGCATTTTCAACCCGGTCACCCAAGGCAAGACTCATGACAAGACCGGGGCCTATGTTCGTCTCTGGGTCAAAGAGCTGGAGACAGTCGGTGCGGGGCGTATCCACGAACCCGGCCAGGTAGCTACCTATCCGCAACCCGTCATGGACCTCGCCGAAGGACGCCAGCTTGCCCTGGCGGCTTTTGAGGCGATCAAGTCGGCAAACGCCTAGATAGACATGCGACGATAGACGATGGATTGGCCCCGGGCATCGAAGGCGCACCCGACCCAGCGGCCCGCTTCGTCATACCAAAGATCGACCGTGAGCGAGCCTTCCATGCGCAAGCGACGGGCGCGGATCGATCCGCCCTCCGCTTCGAGCATTTCAAAACCCAGATCGGTTATGCTGACATCCATGGGCTCACCGGTTTCGGTGTTCAGGATCTGCGTCGTACCCTGCTCATAGCCAAGCCAGTGACTGGATGGAACAAGGTCCGGAATCAGTCCGCTCATGGCGCGAAGCACCGTCTCGCTCTCGCGTTCCACCCGGATACGATTACGCTCGCCATCCTTGAAAGTCTCGGCATCCAGGGAGAGCAGCTGGCCGTCCGACCAGACCTCGGTTGCCTCATGCTCATAGCGAAACACGGTCAGCGGACCAAAACGCACGGACAGCTCGATACCGACATCGACCAGCACGCGACCATCTTCCGTTTCATCAAAGCGGAGCACATGTTCGCCGAACGGGCTGCCGTTCCGGAGAACTTCGAAATAGATATCTTCGGGAGCGTTATCGGCCAGGACCGGCGCGGACAGGCTCGTCAGCAGCAAAGCTGCAAGTGTGATGTGTCTCATGTAGAAAACTACGGTCTCCGCATTGAGCTAGATCACCTGAAAGGCGAAAAAGATCTCAACCTACCCATTTGCCTGCCCGATTGCGAATAACTGATCGACCGGACCCTGCTTATGAAAACGCACGCCTCTATTATCGACCTCATTGGAAACACGCCGCTTTTACGGCTCAACAGGGCGTCCGAGGAAACCGGGTGCGAAATTCTCGGCAAGGCCGAGTTCCTCAATCCTGGCGGGTCCATCAAGGACCGCGCAGCGCTTGGAATCATCCGGGCCGCGGAGGCCAGCGGGGCCCTCAAGCCGGGTGGCACGATTGTAGAGGGCACAGCCGGCAATACCGGGATCGGCCTGGCCATGGTCGGAGCTGCGCTGGGCTATCGGGTAGTCATCGTCTTTCCGCGCACCCAATCCCAGGAGAAGAAGGACGCTATTCGCCTCCTCGGCGCCGAGCTGATCGAGGTGGACGCAGTGCCCTATGCCAATCCCGCTCACTATGCCCGCTATTCCGGCAAGCTCGCTGCCGAGCTGAATGAAAGCGAACCCAATGGCGCGATCTGGGCCAATCAATTCGACAATACCGCAAATCGCGATTTTCACGCCAGCACGACAGCACAGGAAATCTGGGAGCAAACCGGCGGTGAGCTGGATGGTTTCATCTGCGCGGTCGGTTCGGGGGGCACACTTGCCGGGGTATCCCAGGCGTTCAAGGCCCGCAAGCCGGAGATCCGCATCGGGCTGGCAGATCCCGGCGGCGCGGCGCTATACGGGTTTTTCGCCCATGGCGCGTTGAAGGCGGAAGGGACGTCCATCACCGAAGGCATCGGTCAAAGCCGGATTACCGCCAATCTGGAGGGGATCCAGGTCGATCACGCCTACCGGATTTCCGATGAAGAGGCCTTGCCCATCGTCTTCGATCTTGTTCAGGAGGAAGGCCTCTGCCTGGGCGGGTCCTCCGGCGTAAACATCGCAGGCGCCATGCGTCTCGCGCGCACGCTCGGCCCTGGCCACCGGATCGTTACAATCCTGTGTGATCACGGATCGCGTTATCAGTCCAAACTCTTCAATCCCGAATTCCTGCGGGAGAAAGGCCTGCCCCTACCCTCATGGCTGAGCTAGATCCCATCATCGGCGCCGAGGCCGCAATCGCCCTTCTGGATGCCGGCCAGGCCTGTTTCATCGATGCGAGCTGGACATTCCCCGGCGGCCCGAAACCGCGCAGTGAAGGGGTCATACCCGGTGCCCTCGCCTTTGACATCGACACTGTAAGGGATGCGGAGAATGCACTACCGCATATGCTGCCCGCGCCTGCGGTTTTCGCCCGCCATGTCGGTGAAATGGGAATTTGCGACCAAACCCGGCTGGTCATCTATGACCGTATGGGGCTCTTCGCAGCCCCTCGCGTCTGGTGGATGTTCTCAATCATGGGCCATGGCCCGGTGCAGGTGCTTGACGGGGGCTTGCCGGCCTGGATTCAAGCTGGCGGCCCTGTTGCTGATCGCCATGATCGCCCGGGTCAAGCGAGGCCTTACCAAACCAACTTCCAGGCCCACCGCCTTGTCAGCCGTACAGAGCTGATGACCCGCCTTGGGCGTGTGGGCCAGCAGGTCATCGACGTTCGCTCACCCGGCCGGTTTTCCGGCCATGAGGCCGAGCCACGCGCCGGTATGCGCTCAGGCCACATGCCCGGCGCGCTCAATCTCCATTATGCCAGCCTGCTCGAAAACGGGCATTTGCGCGCAGATCGTGCGGCTCTCGAACGCGCCGGCATTGAGTTTGACAGGGACGTTATTGCCAGCTGTGGCTCGGGTGTAACCGCTTGTATTCTAGCCCTTGCCCTTTATCGAGAAGGCAAGGACGCTGCAGTCTATGATGGATCCTGGGTCGAATGGAGCCAGCATGCGGCGACACAAGTCGTCAAGGATGAGGATTGAGGAGCAAGACCCCGCCATGAAAGACGCAACGCGCCTGACCCGTATCGGGCGACCGCATGACGAGCGCGGGCTGGTCAATCCTGCCATTGCGCGCGGTTCAACCATGCTCGCGCCCTCCGCCAGCGAGCTGTATGATTTCCCGCCGGGACGAGCCCATTATGGCCGGGTTGGTCTGGAAACGCAGGATGCCCTGCGCGCCGCGCTGATTGATCTGCAGGGTGCGGCAGGCTGCGCGCTCACCAGCTCGGGCCTGCAGGCAAATACGCTGGCAATCCTCAACAGCGTCGAGGCGGGCGGACGGGTTCTCGCCGCCGATAATATCTACGGTCCAGTGCGAAGCTTTCTGACCAATCACCTGCAACGTTTCAATATCGAGGTTGAATTCGTATCCGCGCGTATCGGTGCGGAAATCGGCGACCATATCACTGATGATGTTCAGGCTATCGTGCTGGAATCACCCGGTTCCTTGACCCTGGAGGTCCAGGACCTGCCCGCCATTGCCAAAGTCGCCCAGGACAAGGGCGTCACAACCATTATCGATGATACATGGTCCGCCGGCCTGACCTTGAAACCCCTCGAACTGGGCATTGATTACGCGGCCCAGGCTCTGACCAAATATCCCGGGGGACATTCCGACGTCATGCTTGGCGCCGTGCTCGCCCGCACTGAAAGCCAGGCCCGGCGCCTTCAGACCACCGAGCGCGGCTTTGGCTACTTTGCCAGTCCGGACGACAGCTTCCTGGTCTTGCGGGGATTGCGCACCCTGTCCCTTCGTATGGAGCGCAGCGCGGCCTCCAGCCTGGCAATCGCAGACTGGCTGTCCGACCGCCCGGAGGTAGGGCGCATCTATCACCCGGCCCGCCCTGATCATCCTGATCACGCCCGTTTCAAGGCGATGTTCAGCGGCGCGTGCGGCCTCTTCTCCTTCGCCTGCCCGGGCTGGAGCCTGGAACAGGCAGAGCGTTTCCTTGATGCCCTCGAGATATTCGGCATCGGTTATTCCTGGGGCGGGTTTGAAAGCCTGGCCATTCATTGCGA
>JBELMP010000078.1:0-11240 GCA_042095695.1 Maricaulis sp.
CACCGCCGCATCGGAATCCGGAATGCGCCTGGTTGAACGCTTCGATCTCGGCGTTGTTCAGGTCGAGCTCGATTACGCCCAAAATGGTCTGCTGCGCGATGCACCGAATGTGTTGCGTACTGTGCAGCAGGGTCAAATGGAAGGGGCCGACCTTTATCTTGTCGGCGGCATTACCGAATTCAATCCGAACATTCGGTCTACCGGCTCCAATGCCTTTGGCAGCACAGACGGCGAGACCGGTGGGGCCCTGGCGTTTGGCGGCAGTGAATACATCGTCGATGTCGGTATTGATCTTCGCCTGATTGATGTTCGTTCAACCGAGGTGCTGGCTGTCCGGTCGCTGCGAAAGCAGATCCGCGGCCGCGAGGTCGAAGCGGGTGTCTATGCCTTCCTCGACGGTACGGTGCTTGATATTGGCGGCGGCGAACGCGCCCTCGAACCCGTTCAGACGGCTGTGCGCAGCATGATCGACCGCGCCGTCTTCGAATTCATGGCGATGCTCTATAATCTGGAATCAGGCTCATGCATTGATGGCCGCCCCGCGAATGCGCTGCCCCAGCCCGCTCGCGCCGAGACGCAAGCTGCACCGACAGCCTCCACACCGACACAGGCTGGGCAAGCACAGGCCGCAACCGCGCCGCTCGCAGCCCCGGCTGATGGCTATGCGCTCCATCTCGCCTCGCAATTGACTGTCTGGCACGTCAATCAGGATTGGCGCGATCTGCGCATGGCCTATTCCGATCTGCTTCAAGGTCGTGAAGGCAGGATCCTTCGTACGGAACGCGCCGGCGAGAGCGCAGTCTTCCGCCTGCTGGCAGGAAGCTGGCGCACTGAAGCGGAAGCGACCGCCGTATGTGAGGAAATCCGTCGTCGCGGCGGCGATTGTCGGATCACAGCATTCGCAGGGATGCCTGTGATGCGTGGCTAACCCACTGCCGCTTCAAGCCGACCGATGGAGAGGAAACGCTCCCGGCGCTTCTGCCGAAGCGTGACCGCGTCGAGGCCCTCGAGCTGGGCGAGATTGCGTTCGACCGCATCGCCGACCGCCTGCATGGTTTCCTGCGCATGGCGATGCGCACCCCCGATCGGTTCGGGAATGATCTGGTCAATAATTTTCAGGTCAAGCAGATCAGGCGCAGTCACCTTCATGGCCACCGCGGCATCCTTGGCCCGCGCACTGTCCTTCCACAGGATTGAGGCGCAGCCCTCCGGCGAGATCACCGAATAGATGGAGTGCTCGAGCATCATGACGGTATTGGCACTGGCCAGGGCCACCGCGCCGCCAGATCCGCCCTCACCGGTGATCACAGAGATAAACGGCGTCCCCAGCGAAAGGCAGCGCTCAGTAGAACGCGCAATCGCTTCGGCCTGGCCGCGCTCTTCTGCGCCCAGTCCTGGGTAGGCCCCGGCCGTATCGACAAAGGTCAGAACCGGCAGGTTGAACTTCTCCGCCAAGTCCATCAGCCGGATGGCCTTGCGATAGCCCTCGGGACGCGCCATGCCGAAATTATGCTTCAGTCGGCTTTCCGTATCATGGCCTTTTTCATGACCCATGACGACGACGGGACGGCCGCGGAACCGGCCCAGCCCACCGACAATGGCATGATCCTCGGAAAAGCGCCGATCGCCGCAAAGCTCTTCGAAATCTTCGATCAATGCCGCGCGATAATCGCGAAAATGCGGACGATCCGGATGCCGCGCGACCTGGGTCTTGCGCCAGGGGTCCAGCTTGGAATAGAGCGCTGCAAGCTGGTCAGAGGCTTTCTGACGGAGTTTTGCGGTTTCTTCCGCCGTATCCGGGGCTTCACCCTCAGTCGTTGAGGATAGCGATTCCAATTCCTCGATTTTTGCTTCCAGCTCGGCGAGCGGACGTTCGAAATCGAGATAGGTACGGGTCGGATCAGACATAGAGACGCCTTGCCCTGAACACTTCAAAGAGGCCGCAAACTAACCAGTGCGGTCGGCTGTCACAAGAGCGCTATACGGCTGGGATGCAGAAGCCCTGACAGCCCGGTCACGGCTTCCTGGCCAGAGGGTGGGCGCTTTCCACCACCTGTTTAAGCCGTTCATCAAGGACATGGGTATAGATTTGCGTTGTCGAGACGTCGGCATGTCCCAGAAGAAGTTGCACGGCCCTCAAATCGGCACCATTGGCAAGCAGGTGGGTTGCAAAAGCATGTCTCAGGACATGCGGCGAGACCTTTGCCGGGTCCATGTTCGCAGCGAGGGTCACTTCACGCAGGACCTGGGCAAAACGCTCCCGCGTCAGATGCCCCTGCTTCGCTGATCGTGAAGGAAATAGAAATCCCTGGGCCCTGCGCCGCTTGACCGGGTCCTGCGGAAGGTGCTGATCACGGACCTGCCGATAGGCCTCAACCGCATCCAGAGATGCCTCGGTCAGTGGCACCAGACGTTCGCGTCCGCCCTTTCCGGTGATCTGAATACAGTGTTCAGCGCGGATGAAGGCGTTGAGCGGCAGGCTGACCAGCTCGCTCACACGCAGACCTCCCGCGTACAGCAACTCCAGCAGCGCGCGGGTTCGTGCACCGCTTGCGCCTTCAAGTCCCGCTGCAGCCTTGAAGAGCGCGTCGACATCCGCCTCGGTCAGAACCTTGGGCAAGGCTTTCGACTGTTTGGGACCACGCAGCGTAGACGCAGGATTATCGCCGCGAAGCCCCTCAACCAGCAGGAATTTGTAGAAGCGCTTGAAGGCGGAAAGACGTCGGGCCGCGGTCGCCGCCGACAGCCCGTCGGCGCGAATAGAGGCCAGCACGCTTTCCAGAGCCTCGGTCGTGGCTGAGGTCAGATCCGACCCCACTCCCGCGAGGCGGGCGTCAACATCCTCCAGATCGCGCCGATAGGCATCAAGCGTGTTGACCGAAGCGCCGCGCTCGGCCGCCATCATGTCGAGAAAGAGTGCGATGGGACCCGAAGCGGTCAAAACGCCCTCTGGACATGGCGCTCCAATAAAATGCCGAACAAGGCTTCCGCAAGATCCAACTCTGCGAACAGGGTCGCGACCCGAGGATAGATCTCCGCAGCGCTTGTCGCATCCGCCTGGTCCAGTGCTGCGATGGCAAACAGGACGGCCTCAGCTTCCGCGCCGACGACGAGTGCTTCTTCCATCGCCAGAAGTGCCACGGGCACGGCAATAGCCTCCCGCGCAAGCAGACCTGTCCGCAGGCCCGAGGGAACCATCGCCCCAAGACGCTGCAATGCAAGGAGATCCGCAAGCACAGCCCCTTCGAAGCGCGCTTCTGTCGCGGCGAAAATCGCGGCACCCTCATCGCCGTCAATCCGGCCGCTTGCCAGCATCAAGGCATAATCGAGTGCGACCATGTCCGCCACGGCCGGTGGCGTCCAGATGACAACCGGTTCTTCCGGCTTGTCTGTCTCGGTATTAGTTTCGGTGGCGGCCCCGGCTTCGGGAAGCGACACGGAAGGGTCAAACAGGGCCAGTGGGGCTCGCGGTCCATCCAGCAAGCCATTGCGCCAGGCCCGGGCTGTACGGATATCGCCATAGACGGCGGCGGCGAGGGCGAAGCGAACACCATCGGCCAGCGTCCCCGCTGTCTGCGGAAGCGTTGCGATCTCCGGCCCATAAAGGCGCAATGCGGTCAAAAGCTCGTCCCGTGCCGCGGCATCGTCGAGCAAGAGGGACAGCGCCTGCGCCGCGAGTTCCCTATCCTCACCCTGGGCAAGGATGGAAATTAGCAATGCCTCCCGCTCATTAGCGTCCAGCGCCTCGGCACGGGCGATATCGCTCGCTGGATCATCAGAATAGCCAATGGCCGTCTCGCCACTTGCAAGATAAGTCCGCAGCCATTGCGGGGTCTCGTCGCCGGTCTGCAGGAGGGCGTCATCAGCCAGGCGGACAGAGCGCATGAGCGCGAGTTCAAGCCCGGAGCCAATCGTGATGGGGGGGCCGGTAAGCTCCTGATCCAGGGTCAGCGCAAACAAGAGCCGGTCAAACTCTGCATCTGCCTCGACTCCGGCAGCGAGTTCGGCTGTGAGCTCAGCCGCAGACCCCTGGCCGGACAAGGCCAGACAAAAAGCGCGTACGCGCAGCCAATAGGGCCGGTCCCGACCCTCGAGCAGGGCGTTGGCGCTCCGGCAGGCCCGATCGAAGTCTCCGACGGTCAGTGCCAGCTCCGCATGCCAGCGCGAGAGCGGTTCGATACGGTTCAAATTGGGCGTGCGTTCCAGCAAGTCATAGGCATCAAGTGCGCCACCTGCCACGACCAGACGGTCGGCCCGGACAACTGCCAGCTCCTGATCACCGCGCGCGCCCACAGGCGGATAACCGCCGGAGACCAATACAGCCCGCGCCAGCTCGGCCAGGGTATCGGAGGGGTATTGCCCGGACTGCGCAGAGGGCAGTGCCGCCAGCGCTGCGAGTGCTGTATCCCTCGATGACCCATCCCAGAGCGTCATGGAAAAGGCGGCGCCCGGCAGGCTGACCTCCAGCGGGTCGAGCGCATCCAGGCTCTGGACTTCAATCCCCGACTGCGCTGCAGCGGCAGTCGACAGGCCGAGCGCAATCATTGCCGCGAGGACCGATTTAGCGCGCGAAATCATCTTCGAGCTCGACACGTACTTCCTCCTGAGTGGGCTCAACACTGTTGGCGATCATCACGAGCGCCCCGAATCCCGCTGCGAACAGGCCCGCAATAACGGCCAGTCCGATCAGAAACCCCTTCATTCAATCACCCTCGCTTCCTTGACGCCCCAATTGGCATCGGGCCGTGCCCGCCACTGTAATCGCTGAGCGACAGAGCCTAACCGCGATTGCGGCGATTTCCAGACGCTTTATACCGGTTCCATGACAAGTCGTGCGCACACGGACCGAACGATCACATTGATCGGGCTGATGGGGGTTGGAAAGACCACTGTCGGGCGTCGGCTTGCGCAAGCGCTCGAATGGCCGTTCCGCGATGCGGATGAAGAGGTCGAAAAAGCAGCCGGGCGAACAGTAAGCGAAATCTTTGATGATTTCGGCGAAGCAGGGTTTCGCGATGGCGAACGCAAGGTCATTGCCCGCCTGCTTGATGAAGCCCCCATGGTTCTTGCGCTTGGCGGTGGTGCATTCGTGGATCCGGAGACGCGCGCCCTGGTGAAGCAGAAATCCTGCTCGATCTGGCTGCAAGCCGATGTCGCCACCCTTGCAGCTCGGGTCGGCCGACGCGATACACGCCCGCTTTTGCGCGATCGGGATCCTGAAACAGTTCTCGGGGAATTGCTGGAGCGACGCACACCAGCCTATGCTGAGGCCGAACTCCATGTTGACGCGTCTGGCGGCTCGCATGAGCAAACGCTGAAACGCATTCTCGAGGCCCTTAAGCCCGGAGGGGCGAAGTGAGCTTGTTACTGACTGTCCCCGTTCCGCTCGGCGCAAACAGCTATGACGTTCTGATCGGCACCGACGCCATCAGCGCTGGCTGGCCGCGTCTGCGCGCGCATTTTCCGCGCGGTCGCTGTGTCATCGTCACCGACGAGAATGTCGCCAGCCATCATCTTGCGCCGCTGGAGTCCCGTTTCCGGGACAGTGCGATCGCTCCTGAAGCGATCATTCTTCCGCCGGGTGAGACGTCGAAAAGCTTCTCCACGCTTGAGACTCTGGTTGATCGCCTGCTGGATCTCAATGTCGAGCGTTCCGAGACCATTATCGCGCTGGGCGGCGGGGTGATCGGAGATCTGACCGGTTTTGCCGCTGCCATTACCAAGCGCGGGACGGGCTTTATCCAGATACCAACGACCCTGCTCTCCCAGGTCGACAGCTCTGTCGGTGGCAAGACCGGGATCAACACACGCCAAGGCAAGAATTTTGTCGGCGCCTTTCACCAGCCTCGCCTGGTCATCGCCGATACCAGCCTCCTGGCCAGCCTGCCGCCGCGCGAAAAACTGTCGGGATATGCGGAGATCATCAAGGCCGCCCTCATCGGCGATGCCGCCATGTTTGAGCGCCTGGACGCGCAGCGCGCCAACATCATGACGGGCGATGCATTGAACCAGGCCATTGCCGACGCAGTCGGCTTCAAGGCCCGTATTGTCGCCGAGGACGAGAAAGAGGCGGGCCGACGCGCGCTCCTCAATCTCGGTCATACATTCGGCCATGCCTTCGAAGCAGACGCACCGAAGAATGCCATTCGCCACGGCGAAGCCGTTGCTGCAGGCATCTGTCTTGCCTTTGATTATTCTGCCCATATCGGTGCCTGTACGATCGAGGATGCCGAGCGTGTCCGTGCTCACATGCTTGGGGTCGGACTGCCGGCCGGGCCGAAAACCCTTGCTTATCGGGACTGGAACGCTCACTCCCTCATTGCGCGTATGCGCGACGACAAGAAAAACAAGGACGGGCGCATCACGCTGATCCTCGCGCGCGGCATCGGAAACGCTTACATTGACCCGGACGTAGACGAGTCTGATCTCGTCGCCTTTATGGAGACCTCGCTCAAATGAGCATTGATTGGAGCCTTGTCGGCCCCGCACTGACCATTCTCGGCCTTCTGGCCCTGTCCGGTTTCTTTTCAGGCTCGGAGACTTCGCTTACTGCGACCTCCCGCGCCCGCATGCTGCAGCTTGAGCGCGATGGAAATACTGCCGCCGGCCGGGTGAATCACCTGATCGCGGACGGAGAGAGTCTGCTCGGCTCAATCCTGCTCGGCAACAATCTGGTCAATATCGCCGCCTCCATGATCGCCGGACAATTGTTCGAGCGGCTGCTCGGTGGCAACGGGATTGTCTGGGCGACCCTGGTCATGACCTTTCTTGTGCTGGTCTTTGCGGAAGTCCTGCCCAAGACCTATGCGCTGTCGAATCCGGACCGTTTCGCGCTTGCGGTGTCGCGGCCGATTCTTGTGGCCGTCCGCCTGTTCGCGCCTGTTGTCGGTGCTGTCCAGCTGGTGGTGCGCGGCGTGCTTCGCATTTTCGGCGCCAAGGTCGAAGGCCCGGTCCTGTCGGCGCATGACGAGTTACGTGGCGCGATTGCGCTCCACCATGAAGAGGGCAGCGTGGTGAAGGATGACCGGGACATGCTGGGCGGCGTCCTGGACCTTCGCGACCTCACCGTCGATGACATCATGATCCACCGCAAATCGATCAATATGATCGATGCCGACAAGCCGGCGGCGGAAATCGTCTCAGCGGCCCTCCATTGCCCGCACACCCGCCTGCCGCTCTATCAGGACGACACTGAAAACATCACCGGCATCCTGCATGTACGCGATCTTGCCCGCGCGCTGCATGAGGCAGATGGGGATGCCAGCCAGGTCGATATCGCCTCCTTGCGCCGCGAGCCCTGGTTCGTACCCGAGACCACCGAGGTTCTCGATCAGCTGAACGCATTCCGCGAGAAGCGGGAACACTTTGCCCTGGTTGTCGACGAATATGGGGCGCTGATGGGACTGGTGACGCTGGAAGATATTCTCGAGGAGATTGTCGGCGCTATCGAGGATGAGCATGATGTGACGGTGGAAGGCATCCAGGCCGACCCCGAGGAATCCAAGGTCTGGCTCGTGGACGGCGTGGTGCCGATCCGGGATCTGAATCGTGCCCTGGACTGGGACTTGCCGGACGAGGAAGCCGTGACCCTTGCTGGCCTGGTCATCCATGAGGCGCAGACCATTCCAGAGCGTGGGCAGGTCTTCCGCTTTCACGGTGTGCGATTCGAGGTTCTTGAGCGCCGTCGCAACCAGCTTACGCGGCTGCGCGTCACCGCCAGTCCGGACTAGCGATCTGTGTCTCCGGCCGCGGCATCCGGGGATGCGGCGTCGCTATCGGACACTCCGGCCGCAATCGGGGGCTCATCGAACAGTCGATCGCAGGTGCCGCGCGGCGTCTCGCGACGCAGGCCGCCTGCAGCATCGCGAGCGCTGACGATCAGGTCGCCGAAACCGTCAGCAAAACCCTGTGCCAAGTCCCGGGCATCCGAAGTCGCGCCGATATCACCACGCAGCATTGAGAATGTTCCGGCACCCGAGGCGAGATGATTTCGCGCATCGAATTGCATGGCCGCGACCTGGTTGCCATCAATATCAAGCAGCTCGCCTTCGGCTGCGAGGGCGCCAATGCCCACGGGCAGACGCGGCG
This sequence comes from Maricaulis sp., assembly GCA_042095695.1. Classification (GTDB taxonomy): domain Bacteria; phylum Pseudomonadota; class Alphaproteobacteria; order Caulobacterales; family Maricaulaceae; genus Maricaulis. The sequence goes on from JBELMP010000078.1 coordinate 8,089, forward strand.
ACAAGGGCCCGGGTACAAAGAAGCCGATCAGGCCGGAAGCGCCCGCAGCGACCGGATCGGTCGCTTCGAATCCGGTTATTGTCAGTGTCAGGCTATGGGTCGCGGCCTCGGCGTTATCGGTAACCTCGAAACCGCCGCGAGCGAGGCGACGACACATCGTGCCCGACAAGGTGCTGACGACACGGTCAAAGGTCTCCGCATCAACGCCTGACCCCTCAACGACGCCCTCGGCGACCGCTGCCCGGTTCACATAAACGGCGCCAATCTCCGCCGCGGCCAGCTCATCAGCGAATTCGCGAACCGGGATCAGGGCACGCTCATTCTCCTGCAGACGATCATAGCGGCTGAGCGTCGCCACGCGGCCGACATTCGACGCGCACGAGGCGAGGATGAGGCAGGCTGATCCCAGGGCCAATACTGGCAGGACTTGTTTCATGGCACGCTCACTCAAGGACTGTTTCTACCCGCTAGCTAGCGCGAAACCGCGATAGTTCAACGCAGCGCTAGCGGTTCGCTGGCGCACGTGCCGTAATGGCCAGCGCGTGGACCGGGCCGGCAAGTTCATCGGCCAGCGCCTCATTCACAAGGCGGTGGCAAGCAATCCGAGACAGACCCTCAAACTTGTCCGAGATGATCTCGACCGAGAAATGGCTCTCACCCCCGTCTGGCGCGCCGGCATGTCCGGCATGATTATGGCTGTCATCATTGATGCGCAGCTGCGTCGGGGCGAAAGCCTCCCGCAGTTTGACTTCCATCTGGTCACTGACCTGACCCATATCTCACCCTCGTTTTTTCACATTCATTTCATTGCCGCTTTACCATCGACCACCCATAATTGGGGCCATGGCCGACGCATTCCAGTATAAACCGCGTTTCAAAGACATCCGGATAAAGCCGCCCAAGGATGAGCCGGCGCCGGAAGAGCGCGTCTGCGAATGGCCGGGCTGTAACAAGCATGGCAATAGCCGCGCGCCCAAGGCCAATGACCAGCTCAATGATTTCTACTGGTTCTGCCCGCAGCATGCCGGCGAGTATAATCGGTCCTGGAATTTCTTTGAAGGCATGAGCGAGAGCAGCGCCCAGTCCTTTCGGGAGAGTGCCGCCTATGGCCATCGTCCGACCTGGAATTGGCGGGCGACCCACTCTACGAGCGCGCGCGCGTCAAAGGCGAGCCAGGACTTCCGCAATGGTTTCGAGGATCCCTATGGCTTGTTCGGTGATCGGCGCGATCCGCATACCGAGCAGCCGCGTGAGCAGAAACTTGGACGCCTGCAGACCAAGGCGCTTGAAACCATGAGCCTGGAGCCAGGGTGTGATCCGTCTCAGGTCCGCAAACGCTATGCGCAATTGCTTAAACGCTATCACCCGGACGCCAATGAAGGCGACCGCTCCTCAGAGGAACAGCTCGGCCGCGTGATCGCCGCCTACAACATCCTCAAAAGCGCTGGAATGGCCTGATCCGAGCATTAAAAATCTTTAATCTCTTCGTCAGTTTGGCTTACGCACAGCCGCCCTATGCAACGCGCGACTGGCGAGGGAGAAAGCTTTGAGACCTGGCTTGCCGAACAGGGTGCCGATTATGGTCTCGCCGACAATCTTGCGGATCTGGACACGGGCTGGACGGCGTGGGCCGCGGCGCAGCAACCGATCTGAAGGTGATCAGACCAGCGTTTTCGGCGGATCGAAGGAGACGGCATATCCATCCTCGAAATGCCGAATGACCCGACCGGTCATGACGCCAACCTGGACGCCGAGACCGAGTGGGGGACGGGTTTCGCTGAGGAAGGCGACACCCGCAATAGAGACGTCCTTGATCCTGGCTTTCTCCGAAGTGCCGTCCGCAAACTCGACGAGGTCTGCGCCGCAGGGCTCGGCATCTCGCTCCGCACAGCGACGATCATCAAGCCTCAGCCGGCCACGATTGAACTGCAAGGCTATCTGACTGGCAAGGCGGGAGCGCGAATCCTCGCAAACGGTGAATTTGATGCCGAAGTCGAACGGGTCTTCCCGTACAACGACACCGAGAACCCGACCGATGCATCCAACGTCTAGAACCACTTTTTCGCCCAGCTTCGGCCGAGCGCTGGTCTCTACGCAGGCGCCTCCGGGCGACAAATCAACGATGGTACATTGTGCAGGATATCGACCCTGAAGGTGAATTTGACCGTAAAGGGACACAACGGTCCGCTCATGCTCCCGACGTTCAGACCCATCAGCCAGCTCTCTCAGGGCTGAAGCAATGGCTTGCGTGCTCGACATCTTAATCGCCTCCGCTGATTGAGCCCGACGCGCGAGCACACCTTCACGATATATTTTAGTACCGGTGATAGCTTAAGTTTTGGTTTCGGATTGCAGCGCTGAATAACGACAAATTTGATCTCGGCTCTGCGCGCGTTATGTGCAACAGCGTCACTTCCCCTCTTCTAGTCCAAAATCAGCATGCTATAGCTAGGTTTAGTCAATACGCAGTCATCCTCTCCGAAGAAGCCGAGTTCCATGAGCGATACCTTCCCCCTCTCTGCCCCTGACGCTATTGCCGATAGCAAGACTCTGTTCGGCTTCGATGCTGGGTTTGAAGTGCCCATGTTCAGCCAGGCGGACGAGCACACGCCGATCATCGACCCGGATTATGTCTTCGATCCGGCGACGACGCGATCCATCCTCGCCGGCTTCGCCTATAATCGCCGCGTGATGATCCAAGGCTATCACGGCACCGGCAAGTCGACGCATATCGAACAGGTCGCGGCCCGGCTCAACTGGCCGATGGTGCGCGTGAATCTGGACAGCCATGTCAGCCGTATCGACATGGTCGGCAAGGACGCAATTGTCCTCAAGGACGGCAAGCAGATCACCGAATTCCAGGAAGGCATCCTACCCTGGGCCCTGCAGCGCCCCGTCGCCCTCCTGTTTGATGAATATGATGCGGGCCGGCCGGACGTCATGTTCGTCATCCAGCGCGTGCTGGAAGCCTCCGGTTCGCTCACCCTTTTGGACCAGACCAAGGTCATCCGTCCGCATCCGCATTTCCGCCTGTTCGCGACCACGAATACGATCGGCCTGGGCGATACGACCGGCCTCTATCATGGCACGCAACAGATCAACCAGGGCCAGATGGACCGCTGGTCCATCGTTTCGACCTTGAGATCGGAAGA
>JBELMP010000079.1:0-11217 GCA_042095695.1 Maricaulis sp.
TTTGAGATAAGCCTGCTCCACCGCGCCCTCGGCATCGATGGCGATGAGAGAGGCGGCGTAGAGTTCAGCCGCATGTTCCGGACAAGCCACATCAGCTATGACGGCATCCATGTCGAGCGGGCGCGCCAGTTCAAATTCGACAAAGGCCCGGCTTTCCGCATCAAGCTCAATCGCACGCATGCGATCCTGGATACGGTTCATCTCCTGGTCGGAAACACGACCATCCGCCTTCGCCGCAGCGATCATCGCCCGGATCAGGGACTGGGCATGCTTGTTCTGCGCCGCTGCATCATCGGCTGGCGGCAGGAAGGCCGAGTTCTCCGGCGCCACGGTGTAATCAACCGCAGCAGGCTGAGCGGGCTGCCCATTTGTCTGATTGCGACGTGTAACGGCGTGATAGGCGAGACCGCCGAGTGCGGCAACCGCCCCGTACTTGGCCGCCTTGCCCAACATTTTGCGTCCGGATTTTCCCGTCAGCATGCCACCTGCCAGCCCGGCGAGCGCCGCCCCGCCGCCGATCATGGCCGTATTCCGGCCAGTCGGCGATTGCAGCGCATTCATGATTCCATTCATATCGATCATGTCGGATCTCCGTCCTATTCCGCTGCGTTGAGGGTTTGATGGCGGTCGGCATATCTCCGTCCAGCGAGGATCAGCACACCCGCACCGAACAGGGCCGAGGCAATGGAGCCGGAGAGGACGCCGGCGCGCACCTGATCCATGATAGCCACATCAGTGAAGGCGAGGCTGCCGATGAAGAGGCTCATCGTAAAGCCGATACCGGTCAGGCAGGCGATGCCGTAAATCTGTAGCCAGCTGGCGCTGTCAGGCTTGCGGACCAGGCCTGCCTTGGCGGCGAGGAAGGTGGCACCGAAGACACCGATCTGCTTGCCGAAGAACAGGCCACAGGCAATGCCGAGTGTGAGCGGTCCGGTGACGATTTCCCAGGTCAGACCGGCCAGATTGATGCCCGAATTGGCAAAGGCGAAGAAGGGCAGGATGAAGAAGGCGACAAAGGGATGGATCGCGTGCTCCAGCGTGTGCAGCGGAGACTGGCCCTGTGCATCGCGGCGCAGCGGGATCAGTGCCGCGGTGGCGACGCCGGCAAGCGTTGCGTGAACACTTGACTTGAGGACAAAGACCCAGAGCAACGCGCCCAGCAGAATATAGGGCCAGATCTTTCGAACGCCGCTGAGATTGAGGCCAAGCATGGCGAGAAGGGTCACGCCGGCCAGCGCCAGCGGAACCAGTGCGAGATCTTCCGTGTAAAAGATGGCGATGATGCTGATCGCCCCGAGGTCATCAATGATCGCGACGGCGAGAAGCAGGGTCTTCAGCGTGGTCGGCACTCTCGGTCCGAGCAGGAGCAATACGCCTAGCGCAAAAGCGATATCGGTTGCGGCCGGGATCGCCCAGCCATCAACCGTCACGGCATTGCCCCAGTTGAAAAGCAGAAAGATCGCAACCGGACCGGCCATGCCGCCAATGGCAGCGACCAGCGGCAGGCTGGCCTTGCTGAGACTGGACAGCTCGCCTTCGAGCAGCTCCCGTTTGATCTCCAGCCCGACGAGCAGGAAGAAGATCGCCATCAGGCCGTCATTGATCCAAAGCAGGAGGGGTTTGTCGATCGCGAAGCTTCCGAGTTGCACGGACAGAGGAACGGCGAAAGCTGCTGTGTATGCATCAGCCAGGGGCGAATTCATGGCGACCAGCGCCAGGGCTGCTGCGGCCATCAGAATCAGTCCGGCCGCGCTCTCCAGCCGCAGGAAGTCTTGAATTTTGGACAGGATCTGGGACATCGCTCGGGTTTGCTTCTCTCAATAAAATGGGCCCGGTCATCGCGCACGGGGACTACGAGGGATGACCGGGCTGTTGCGATCGCAGCCGCCCTAACCGCTTGGCGGGTTTGGCAGGAGTGCAAAACGGCTAGTGACAGGGTGGCCGCTGCGATCGATCTGAATGCCGGTACCGGACCGGCCATGGGGAGGAAACGACGCTTGCAGTGTTACAAGTTGGCGTCCTGGTCCCGCCGAGGGAGGGGTGGGAGGGGCGCTGTTGCTTGCAATTTCAGCGTCGGAATTTTTTCTACTGTCAGCCTTCTTTTGTTGTGATCGCTTGACCATAGCGACTTCGCTGCGTTAGCTAAAATATAACAAAACAAACGCAGGATTAGTTTTTTCCTATGAGACCAACGCTCAGACAGCTCCAATACATCGTCGCTGTCGCCGACACTGGACGCTTCTCAGAGGCCGCCCAGCAGCTATTCGTCAGCCAGCCCAGCCTGTCCGCACAGGTTGCGGAAGCCGAGGCGCATCTGGGCACGATGGTTTTCGAGCGAAATCGTTCAGGCGTGCTGCTGACCCCGGTCGGACAGGAGATTGTCCGGCGAGCGCGCTACATCCTCCGTCAGGTGGAGGAAATGAAGTCGGTTGCCGAGCACGGGGGCGGTGGTCTCTATGGCCAAATCAAACTGGGTGTACTGCCCACGATTGGTCCCTATCTCCTGCCAAGAGTGACCGTGAAATTGCATGAAGAGTTTCCGGATCTGCGGCTGGGTATCCGGGATGAGGCGACGGTCCACCTGGCGCGGCGGCTTGTCGAGGGGCAGCTGGATACGGTGGTCTCCACCCAGGAAGACCATCCCGGCATGATCGCGGAGCCGCTATTCAGCGAACATTTATGGATTGCAGTTCCACCGGAAGATGAATTGGCACAAAATAACGGCGCTGTTTCACTCGAGGCGCTCGCGGGGCGGCCATTCCTCACCCTTGGTCTCGGCCACCGTCTCACAATGCTTGTGCAAGGGCTCGCACATCGCGCAGGAGCGCATGTCAGTGCCGATTACGAGGGAACCAGCCTTGATGCCATTCGCCATATGGCGGCAATGGGCTCAGGCATCGCCATCCTTCCCGACCTGTACGTCTTCTGCGAGGCGCGGCGTGATGACAGTGTCGTTTTCAGGCGTATCGAGGATCTCGATGCCAGCCGTGAAATCTCGTTGATCTGGCGCGAAAACTCTCCTTTGGATGCGAGTTTCCGGGCATTGGCGCGCGTCCTTCGAGAGGGTGCAGAGGCGATTTTGCAAAGCGCCAGCTCAGCGTCCCAGTCATGATGATGCCGGCCTTGGCCGCCGAGCGCTAATAATGGTTCGGCCTGTCACAAAACTGGTGTATCAGCGATGCCTACGGCGAAGGCTATATTGCGCAGGCTATATTCATGGCGGGTTCAGTCGCCATCGCCGATCTAGACCAGGTGTGGGTAATCCGTGGGGAAAATGATGATCCGAACTCTTGTCGCGGCAGGTCTTGTCGCAGTTGCGCTTCCGGCGGCTACTGGCTGGGCCCAGGGGCGTGACCATATTCACATTGTCGGATCATCGACGGTCTTCCCATTTTCGACAGCTGTGGCTGAGTCCTTCGGTGCAAAGACGCAATACGCGACCCCCGTTGTTGAATCCACGGGTTCCGGCGGCGGTCTACGGCTTTTCTGCGCAGGTGTTGGCAATGGCCATCCGGACATCGCCAATTCCTCGCGGCGCATGCAGCCCTCGGAGTTCGAATCCTGCCAGAATAATGGCGTGCGCGACATTACCGAGGTCCAGATCGGCTATGATGGTATTGTGATCGGCGCAGCCGATAATGGCGCAGAGCCCATGTCGATTACCCGGACCCAGCTCTGGCTTGCGCTGGCGGCCGATGTCCCTGCCGATGACAGCTGCAGCAGTTTCATTCCCAACCCGGTGACCCGCTGGTCAGAAATCGACAGCTCCTTGCCCGACTACCGGATCGAAGTGTTCGGTCCGCCGCCGACCTCCGGTACGCGTGATGCCTTCGTCGAACTGGTCATGCAGGATGGATCGCGCGGAATTGCCTGCATGGATGCGCTTGCGGAAGCAGATGAGGATCGCTTCGAGGGAATCGCCAGCCGCGTTCGCGAAGACGGGATGTGGATCGACTCCGGTGAAAATGACAATGCGATCGTCCAGACCCTGACCAATACGCCGACAGCATTTGGCGTTTTTGGCTTCTCTTTCCTGGACCAGAATGCCGACCGGCTGGTCGGTGCAATGGTTGATGGGGCGGAACCGGAATTCGAGGCCATCGCCGATGGTATTTATCCGGTGTCTCGCTCACTCTTTTTCTATGTGAAGAATCAGCACGCAGACTTCATCCCGGGTCTTGCGGCCTATGTGTCTGAATTCACCTCGGAAGATGCATGGGGTGAGTTCGGGTACCTGACCGATCGCGGCCTGATCCCGCTCACCGATGAGCGGCGCGTTGAGATGGCACAACAGGCCCGTAGCCTGTCGCCGATGACAGAAGTTCCCGAATAGCATTAGCGGGTCTTTAAGGTCCGTGACCTAACCCGTCGCGGCATAAGTTTCGGAGGGTTGTCGCACGGCTGTTGACGCTGTCGTGCGCTATCCCTTATTCAGCCAGTATCACGTGCCAGCCGCGCCCGTGCAGGGTCGGAAGGATTAGCCCTTAATGTCGGTCTATTCGATCATCGCTCTGAGCCTGCTGGTCCTGCTTGCCGGTGGCTTTTATGCCGGACGGGCGCGGGCGATTGGCAGCGCCGGGGATGCACTGCACAAACTACACTCCCTGCCAAATTATCACGGCTATTTCGTCGCTCTCTGGACCGGCCTTCCCGCCTTCCTGGTGATGCTGGCATTTTCGCTTTTTGCCCAGACGGCCAGTGATCGGTTGGTCACAGCTCAGCTCGTTGCTGTTTCGACACCGCTGCAGGCGACATATGCGTCACAGATCGAAGCGGACTCGCAGCATGCCGAGCTGTCTGGCCTTGTCGGCCAGTTGCGTGGGCGCAATCAAAGTCTGAACGCAGAGATCGCCCGCCTTCGAGGATTGCGTGGCGATGCCCGTGATCCAGAGGTGCTCGAGGCGCTGCGCGAAGAGCAGGTCGAGGTGCTCAATCTTGTCACCTCAACGCAATCAGCGCTTGAAGATCGCGCCGACAGTATTGCGGCCAGCGTGCAGATGTCGCCGGAAGCCGAGCGTCTTGGGCTGGACGCAATGACGGGCTTTGCCTACTGGGTTGGCGATCGTGATGAGCGAAGGCTCTTCATGGGAGATGCGAGAAGCCTGTCTGCTGGCCTCGCAGCCAGTCGGCAGACCGCAGAGCTCGACAATGCGGCCGCGATGATTGCGACCGCTGACCAGACCCTCCAATACATCATGATAGGCTTGGTCTACGCATTGGCCATGGGCGGGCTTGTCTTTGCTCGTGGACAGATAGGTCGACATTTTCGGGCTCGAAACGGCGTTGAATCCCTGATTATCGCCTTTCTCTTGCTGTCATCCGTGATCGCCATTCTGACCACGGTCGGCATTGTCGCTTCGCTGCTTTTCGAGAGCGCGCGCTTCTTCTCCCAGGTGTCGATCTGGGAGTTTCTCTTCGGTCTGCAATGGTCGCCACAAATCGCGATCCGCGCGGATCAGGTTGGCCAGACCGGCGCCTTTGGTGCCGTGCCGCTATTCGCCGGTACCGCAATGATCACACTGATCGCGATGATTGTTGCTGTTCCTATCGGCCTGTTTTCGGCGATTTACCTGTCCGAGTATGCCGGGCCAAGTTTTCGGCAGACCGCCAAGCCGATTCTGGAAATCCTGGCCGGTATTCCCACCGTGGTTTACGGCTTTTTCGCGCTTTTGACCGTGGGCCCCGCGATCCGCGCCGGTCTGGCTATGCTGGGCTTTGAGGATGTGGTGACCCAGAGCGCGCTGTCCGCGGGCCTGGTGATGGGGGTGATGATCATTCCCTTCATCTCCTCCTTGTCCGATGACGTCATCAACGCAGTGCCGCAATCCTTGCGTGATGGAGCCTATGCGATGGGTGCGACGCGTTCGGAAACCATCAAGCAGGTCATTCTTCCCGCAGCCTTGCCCGGTATTGTCGGTGCGATCCTGCTGGCCGTTAGCCGCGCTGTCGGTGAAACAATGATTGTGGTGATGGCTGCCGGACAGGGCGCAAACCTGACCGCCAACCCGCTTGAAGCTGTGACCACGATAACGGTTCAGATTGTCATGCTGCTGACCGGTGACCAGGAATTCGACAGCGTGAAGACCCTGTCTGCTTTTGCACTGGGGCTCGTCCTTTTCGTTCTCACATTGATCATGAACATGATCGCTTTGCGCGTGGTTCAGAAATACCGGGAAAAGTATGACTGATAACGTGACACCGACAACGATCCGCGATGCGGTCGAGGCGCGGCTGAGCAAGCGCTACCGGTCAGAATCACGCTTTCGCAGCTATGGCGCGGGGGCGGTCCTCCTGTCCTTCCTGATACTCGTGCTGCTGCTGGGGTCCATTACCGCGCAAGGCCTTTCGGCCTTCACCGCCCATGAGATCACGCTTGAAGTGGAGCTGGAGCAGGGTCTGAAGAATCCATACGCCAAGGCAGTTTCAGTCGCGTTCTGCAAAATGCCATGAGAGAGGCGTTTCCCGAGGTGCGGGCCCGCCGGGATCTGCGTGAACTGTTTCAGCTTTATACGCCGCTTAACGCACCGCGCCTGATGGATGAAGTGCTCTCCGATCCCGACCTGATCGGGCAGACCTACCGCTTCCGTATGCCGATTTCCGATGAAATGGACCTCTATCTCAAGGGAGATTTGATCGAGGAGCGCACCGTGGCAGGGACCGGCGCTCTGGATATTGTGGTCGACGGTGACGAGGCTGCTTTAACGTCCGAAACGCCGGTTTTCCAATCCGTCTTCGCCTCGGTGACGGCGATCTTGGACGCAGAAGCCGGCGCGCTGGAGGCGCGAGCCCGGGCCCTGGAATTGCAGACAGAAGCGGCGGAAGCCCGCGGTGAAACGGTCAATCTTGACCGGATTGAGCAATTACGGCTCCGGGCCGAGGGGTTGCGGCAACGCGCCTCCGCACCGGACGACCAGATCCTCCTCGATGAAAGCCTGCCAAGCCTGATTGTAGAGACCGGGCAGGGGGCGATTGGCCTGACCCGCCTCTCCAGTGACGGACTTTCTGCGACAGGCGATGTCATTGTGGGGCTGGAGCCCCAATCCGGAAATACGGACTGGCAGATCCAGGTCTTCGAGACACCGGAAGATCGGCGCCGCGCGACGGATAATCAGATCGTCTGGACCCGCGTTCTGATCGAGCGCGGTCTGATCGAACAGAACTTCAACTCCTATCTGTTCACCAATGCAGATAGCCGCGAGCCTGAACTCGCCGGCGTCAAGGGCGCTTTCTTCGGTTCGGTCCTGACCATGCTCGTGACGATGCTCCTCTCCGTTCCGATCGGTGTTGCAGCAGCGATCTATCTCGAAGAGTTCGCGCGCAAGAACACATTCACTGATCTGATCGAGGTGAATATCAATAATCTGGCTGCCGTGCCCTCAATCGTCTTTGGCCTGCTCGGTCTGGCGGTCTTCATCAACATGTTCGGCTTGCCGCGCTCTGCCCCTTTGCTCGGCGGCGTGGTGCTCTCCTTGATGACGCTGCCGACGATGATTATCGCGACCCGGGCGGCCCTGAAAGCGGTTCCGCCCTCCATACGACAGGCTGCGCTTGGCATTGGTGCATCGAAGACGCAGACTGTCTTTCACCATGTCCTGCCGCTGGCTGCGCCCGGGATTCTGACGGGCTCGATCATTGGCCTTGCCCGCGCTCTGGGTGAAACAGCACCGCTATTGATGATCGGCATGGTGGCCTTTATCGCCGATGCGCCGAGCCTCGACCTGGATGGTCTGACCGAGCCAGCAACGGTCATGCCCGTCCAGATTTATCTCTGGTATGACGGCGCAGAGCGCGCATTCGAGGCGCGCACAGCGGCCGCCATCATGATCCTTCTGGTCATGATGATTAGTTTCAATGCACTTGCGATTTATCTGCGCCGCCGCTTCGAGCGGCGCTGGTAGGCAGGACGCCTATCAAGACAATGGGGTCGACCGTGGACAATACTATCCAGAATTCCGAGAGCGGACCTGTGGACGAGGACATCAAGATCGAGGTCCGTAACGTCAACGTCTTCTATGATGATGACCAGGCGCTTGTGGATGTCTCGATCGATATTCCCGACCGCAGTGTCACCGCCTTCATCGGGCCATCCGGTTGCGGCAAGTCGACCTTCCTGCGGTGCTTGAACCGGATGAATGATACGATTGAAGGCGCGCGCGTCGAGGGGTCACTCCTGATCGACGGTGAGGAGATCAATGATCCCGATCTTGACCCGGTTGTGCTGCGCGCCCGGGTGGGCATGGTTTTTCAGAAGCCCAACCCGTTTCCCAAATCGATTTTCGACAATGTCGCCTACGGCCCTCGCATTCACGGCCTCGCCCAATCGAATGAGCAACTCCAGGCGATTGTTGAAGAAAGCCTGCGCAAGGCGGGGCTGTGGGACGAAGTTGCGGATCGGCTTCAACATCCGGGGACAAGCCTGTCCGGCGGTCAGCAGCAGCGCCTGGTCATCGCCCGCGCGATTGCGGTGAATCCGGAAGTCATCTTGATGGATGAACCTTGTTCCGCCCTGGATCCCATCGCGACCGCTCGCATTGAGGAGCTGATCGATGAGTTGCGCGAGAATTACACCATCATCATCGTGACCCATTCCATGCAGCAGGCCGCGCGCGTATCGCAGAAGACCGCTTTCTTCCACCTTGGCGAGCTGGTCGAGTACGGTCCGACGGAAAACATCTTCACCAATCCGCAAGACCAGCGCACGCAGGACTATGTCATGGGCAGGTTCGGCTAGGCCTCGAATTCGCCTAGCGACCGCGTTTGACCGCCTGGATCAGGGCTTCCAGACTATTGAGGAAGGTGGATCGGTCTTTTTGTGAAAAGGGCCGCGCCCCTGATGTCACCATCCCGGTCTCGCGCAGATCCGTCATCAGATTACGCGTGGCGAGCGCCGAGCCGATCGTGTCGGGGGTGAAGGCCTTGCCGCGCGGGTCGATGGCACGCGCTCCGGATTTCAGACAACGATCCGCCAGGGGGATATCGGAGGTCACGCAGATATCGCCCGGACCAATCCGCTCTGCGATCCAGTCATCGGCCGCGTCCAGGCCTTGGCCAACAATGACCAATCGCGCCCAGGCCGAGCGAGGTCGCATCAATCCGCCGTCACAGACGAGCAGGATTTCCGATTGATGGCGTTCACCGACGCGGATGACCTCGTCTTTTACGGGGCAGGCATCGGCATCAACATAAAGGATCATCCTGGCGGCATAGCGGCAAAGCTGGACGAGGTCCAGCTGGTCAATGGTGCCTGGATCTATCGATGCTGACATGATTGCCTTTCGACCAGTGCGTGGCATCATCACGCCCTGTCCCGGAAAAATTGGTTCGGGGCTGCGGGGCTGTCCGGCAAGCGGGAAGGTAAAGAGGTTTCCATGAATTCGCCGTCGCGCTTGATGGGTATCGCCAGCCTGGTCCTTCTGTTGATTCTGGGAACCACCGGGTCAGCTGACACCGGCCATGCAGGACTGGTCCTGCGGGAGAGCGCGGCATCGACACCAATCCATGTTCGCGCCCGCTATTCCGGTCGCGTGCTCTTTGTGAAAGTCGGCGATATTGTCCTCGATGCCGAGCTGTCGTCGGACGGGTATTCGGCCCTGTCGTCTATCGAGGCAGCAGGGCTGGCCGAATTTTTCACTGATTTCGAACTGCACGCGGAGGCGAGGGGGGAATTCGCGCCAACGGGACGCGCGCTTCCGGAATATTACGGGCATGTCGAGCGGACTGGCGACAAGGTCCGAGCGGTTGATGTGTCCTTCGAGGATGAGGTCGCGACCTCCCAAGTCGAGCCACCTTTCGGCTCCTGGGGGGTTCCGCCGGCATCTGAAACGGACCGGACCGGCGTTCTTGACCCGGTCGCCGCGTTTTTGCAGCTGTCAGCAAATCTGGTCAATAATGACCGGTCCGGCTGCGCGGGCTCGCTACCGGTTTTCGACGGCAAGGCCAGATATAATCTCAACCTTGAGGATGCCGGTCGGCGTAGCGTGAGAATGCGCGCCTGGCGTGGGGAGGTGCTGGTCTGTCATGCCTGGTACGAGCCGATTTCGGGTTATGACCCTGAGGATTATCCCGATGAGGACGAGCTGCGTCATCCCTTGACCATCTGGCTTGCCCCGCTTGGGCAGGGCGAGCATTTTCTCCCTGTCCGCCTGCACACGGGTGCCGGTTTCGGCGTCACGATTACGGCTACAGATCTGCTAATTGAGTAAGCGCGTCAGACCCGTGATCGCGATCACGGGCGGGGGCCTGCGCATTGGATTAGATAATGATCCGCCCATGGCGGCCTCCCGGATATGCTTGTTCGGCGTATCAGGTTTGAGGGGCTGGCGGGATGCATGCTTGCCCAAAGGTGAAGCCCCAACTTCGCCGCACATCCCGCCAGCGCCTCGCTGCAGCTCTGCCGAGCCTTTGAGTGATCGCCATCCGGTCTTGCAATCTTTGTAAAACGTCGCATTGTTACCCAAGATTGTGCGTTGGGGAGCGCGATGGATAGAGAGTTCGGCTTCACAGCCTTCATCAGCTATAGCCATCGCGATGAGCGGGTTGCACGTTGGCTTCACAGAGCGCTGGAAACTTATCGCATTCCCCGCCGGCTTGTCGGAGCAGCGACGCCGCGCGGTCCAGTCCAGGCGCGACTGGGACGATTTTTTCGTGATCGCGACGAGTTGTCGGCCGGGGAAAGTCTCTCAGATGCCGTCCAATCGGCGCTGGAGAATAGTCGAAGCCTGATCGTGCTTTGCTCGCCGGATGCCGTGCAGTCGCGCTGGGTGAATGAAGAGATTTCCACTTTCCGAACTCTACGCCCGGATGGCGATATTCTGGTTGCGATAGTCTCCGGGGAACCGGATGCGGCCGCACGCAGTCTGGACCCTGCCCTTGAATGCTATCCTGCGGCGCTATTCCCGGATGGGGACCGCACGCAACAACCGGCGGGTGCGGATTTTCGCCGCGAAGGCGATGGCCGCTCGGTCGGGCGATTGAAACTTATCGCCGGCCTGCTTGGCCTGCCCCTGGATCAGATCATCCAGCGGGATTTGCAACGCCGAAACCGCCGCGTGACGGCCGTCACGGTCGTTGCCTGCCTGACAGCGCTAGTGTTGGGCGGATTAACCGTCTTCGCGATGTCTGCCCGTACGGATGCTGAGCGCCGACGGGCCGAGGCAGAGGATCTGATTGAATTCATGCTCAATGATCTGAGAGACCGATTGGAGCCTGTAGGGCGCT